>SCTA01000020.1 GCA_004322275.1 bacterium | reverse complement strand
CACATCGACGGGGGTGTTTGGCACCTCGATGTCGGCTCGTCACATCCCGGGGCTGGAGCAGGTCCCAAGGGTTCGGCTGTTCGCCGATTAAAGTGGTACGCGAGCTGGGTTCAGAACGTCGTGAGACAGTTCGGTCCCTATCTGTCGTGGGCGCAGGAGATTTGAGAAGAGCCTCCCTCAGTACGAGAGGACCGGGGTGGACGAACCTCTGGTGTTCCGGTTGTTTCGCCAGAAGCATTGCCGGGTAGCTACGTTCGGAAAGGATAACCGCTGAAAGCATCTAAGCGGGAAGCCCCCTTCAAGACAAGATCTCCCAGGAGGTAAAACTCCCTGAAGGCCCCTTGTAGACTACAAGGTAGATAGGTCGGGTGTGTAAGCGCCGTAAGGCGTTCAAGCTAACCGATACTAAAGGGCCGTGAGGCTTGATATGCCATCGTTTCCTTTTTCAATGCGAAAAGAGTACAAAGAGTCTTATAAAAAACGCTGATCTGACCTAAGCCATATGGAATTGCAAATTTTTCGGTGGCTATAGCGAGGGAGAGACACCCGTTCCCATTCCGAACACGGCCGTTAAGCCCCTCAGCGCCGATGGTACTGCCAGGGTCACTTGGTGGGAGAGTAGGACGCCGCCGAATTCAACCGGAAATCCCCGGATGGTCAAACCATCCGGGGATTTTTTTATTGGCCTTGGCTTCGGCTTTTTTTGCGAAGCTTCGTTGCCGCCTTGCGCCGGGCGCTCGCCGTATTCCCGATACTGTCTTCGCGCCCTTGCTCGGCGGCGCCTCGCCTCGCGAAAAAATCCAAAGCCAAATTTAAAAGCAAAGGGTGCGCCCCCTGCGGACTCCAAGACATGGACGGAAAGCTGCGCCGAAGGACAGCGTTGAGCCCTACGGATTGATCTTTTTGCTGAGCTTAAGCATATCTATTATGACGTCGGCTACTTCGTCAGGCAGTATAAACCATGTGGGCACGCCGCGAGACTGGGGGTTTCCGATTCCAGGGAATCTCGGATCATTCGATCCGCCATTCCATCGCATGCCGATTGCTTCACGGCCATCCCACTTCATACTCGCCAATGCCCACTCATTTTCTCCGCCGTCATATTTGACTTTGAGGTCGGAAACTAATGCCTTAGGTGATATCACCAGTTTAGGATCGATGTAGCTCATGACCAACTCCTCTTAGCAATGTTTATACGTACGTACATACGTATAAAACAATTGTGGAAACGTGTCAAGGCCGAGTGATAGAAAAATTCTGTATAATTTCATTTGTCTTTATTCCTCTTAAATTTTCGCCGCTTTTTCCCTATACTTCTTCGCTTGACCAAAGGCACCGGATGTTAAGTTTACTGAAAGGAATCTGAGAATATGGCTGATGTGAGGCCCTTTCGCGCTTTGAGATATAATCCCGGCAAGATCGGCAATCTTTCCCTGGTGACGAGCCCGCCCTACGACGTAATCGACGAGGAGTTTCAGCAGAGACTTTATGCACGCAGCCCTTACGGCATCGTGAGAATCGATTACGGCGCGGTTTTCCCCTGCGATACCGAAAAGGAGAACCGCTACACGAGGTCGAAGAAGATATTTTCCCAGTGGCTTGACGAGAAGATTCTTGTCCGCGACACGGAGCCTTCCTTATATTACGTCGAGGAGGACTACGCCGGAGAGTTTGGGAAACCCTGTACCAGAAAGGGGTTTCTGGCGGCGGTAAAGGTCGAGGACGCCGAATCGGGCGTGTACCGGCCTCATGAGAAGACGCTGGCGGGGCCGAAGGCCGACAGACTCAACCTTACCCTCGCAACCAAGGCCAATCTCTCTCCGGTCTTCAGCCTTTACGACGACCCGGGGTTCGAGATCGAGAAGGGGTTCGCCCGCATGATGGAGTCTTCACCGGCTCCCGACGCGGAGGTGCAGAGCGACGAGGGCACTCGCATCCGCATGTGGAAGGTCTCCGACCCGGCCCTTGCCGCGCTCATTGCAAAGGTCATGGGGCCGAAGAGCTTCTTTATCGCCGACGGTCACCACCGCTACGAGACGGCGCTGAACTACCGCAAGATACTCCGGGAGCAAAATCCGGACAGCACCGGCGAGGAACCCTGGAATTTCGTGCTGATGTACCTCGTCAACCTCTGGTCGGAGGGGCTTTCGGTCCTTCCGACGCACAGGATGGTTTTCGGACTGGAAGGGTTCAGCGCCCCGGCGTTTTTTGAAAAAGCTGGAGAGCTTTTCGACATAGAGGAGGTTTCAGGTGGCTCGGAGATTCTTCTCGACCGTATGAAAGCCCTTCGCGGGAAGCGCCACGCCTTTGGGCTCGCGGTAAAGGGGTCTTCCTCTCTTTATCTGCTCTCGCTCAAGGAGTCCGTGGACCTGAACGAAATGTTCAAAAGCCGTGCGCCCGCCATGCGAAAGCTCGACGTCACCATCCTCCACGGGCTCATCATCGAAAAGCTTCTCGGCGTGGACGAAAAGGCGCAGGAGGAGCAGAAGAACCTTAAATACGTGAAGGACGCGGGCGAGCTGCACCGGCGCGTGAAGGCGGGCGAGGCCGACCTCGGGTTTTTCATGAACCCGACGCCGGTAGCGCAGGTTAAGGAAGCCGCCGAAGCAGGCGAGCGTATGCCCCAGAAATCCACCTATTTTTTCCCGAAACTGGTGACCGGGCTTTTGATAAATCCCCTCTACGAAGAGGAGAATTGATTGGCCGGTGAGGGGCTCCGGAGGGACCGCGCCCTCCTTCTTGAGGGGGAGACGGCGGACACCGCACTCGGCGGGGCGGTTGGCGTCATCCAGCCCGCTACGGGATTTCGCTTCTCGATAGACGCAATACTTCTGGCCAGGTTTGCCGCAGAAGGCGGGTACTTTGAAAATGCAGTCGATCTTTGCGCGGGGAGCGGTGTCGTAGGGTTTTGCCTCCTGGCGCTGGGTGCCGCAAAAAAGGTCACAGGGATCGATATCCAACCGGATTTTGTCGGCAGGGCCGAGCGGGGGGCGGAGTGGAACGGGTTTTGCGGCAGGGCGAAGTTTCGGTGCAGGGACGTAAAAGCTGTCCCGGCGTCGATGCCGTCAGGCGCATACGATCTGGTAGTCTGCAACCCTCCCTACAGGCCGCTCCACGGCGGGAAGGTCTCTAAGGAACCTTCTCTTGCGATCGCAAGGTACGAGGTGTCGATGAACCTCGAAGACGCGGTCAGGGGGGGAAGTCATTTACTGAAAAAGGGTGGGGAGTTTTCTCTGGTGTATCCCGCTGGAGGCGTTGCGAGGGTTTTGTCGGCGCTGGAGGCGGAGGGATTAACCCCTAAAAGACTCAGGTTCCTTCACCCGGACGGCAGCAGTCCCGCGAGTCTGGTGCTTGCCGGGGCGGTGAAGGGCAAAAAGGAACCTTTGAAGGTGCTGGCCCCGCTCATTCTCCACGACCGCGAGAGCGGGCGGAAGTATTCCGCGGAGGCGGAGCATCTGCTGGGGCGTCCCTGAGGGAGGAGCGTTTTTTCGCGGCAGACATCGCGCTTCGGAGGGCTTCGCGTATCTCTCCCTCGGGCAGGTCTGCAAGAGAGTTTTCTATGAGCGCGGTTTCTTCGGGAGTAAGAGGCCTTTCGAGCCAGGATTTGTCGAAGGGTGGCTCGGGCTTTTCTTCCGGGGCGATGGTGGCCTGAATAAGGCGAACCGATTTAATCGAGTCCTTGCCAAGGCGTTCGTTGAGGTTTGAGATAAGCTGGCTTTTGAAGAGCGAAAGCTCCTGAAGCCATACCGCTCCCTCCACTGCGACGGTGAGTTTTCCTGCGCTGAGTGAAAGGGGCCGCGTGACGCGGGCGAGCGAGGGGCCTACCGCCTCCGGCCATATCTCGTAGAGGCGGTGCGCGCCCTCCGGGTAATTTTTTCTGGCTTCCGAGAGGAAGTTTTTCAGCAGCTTTGACAACGGCGCGGGGTCTGACATGGCCCCTCTCTTGTAAACGGGTAAAAGTGATTTAGCTATGGTAAGGGACGGACTCTTTATTTTCAACAGTGTCCATCGGGTGATGAAGGCGGAAAAGGTGCTCAAGTCGGGCTCGGTAAACGCGAGGGTGATGCCCGTGCCGAGACAGCTTTCCTCCGACTGCGGCCTTGCGCTTGCGTTTCCCCTGGCCGAGCGCGAAACGGCCGAGATTTTGCTCCATTCGGCGGGGATAGTTCCCGAGGAGACGTGGAAGCTAGAAGAGGGCGGCGGGTACGTCAGAATTTAGTCCACGGCTTCGGCTTTTGCCGCGGGGCTTCGTCGCTACTCGGTCGCGCTCCTTGCCGTAGTCACGCTATTGTCTGCGTCGCGCTCCCTGCGGGCTCCTCGCCCGGCGGCAAAATCCTTTGCCGAATTTAGTAAAATGCTGATCCTTAAGAGCTTAAGACCCGGAACAAACCGCTGAAGACTGGCGGGTTGTTTGAAAACGTTGCGAGAAGCCACGGTTTCGAGGAGACGCGTAGCGAGAGGGCGAGACAGTAGCAGCGCTACGGCGAGACCTTGAGCGAGCACGCGACACAGAAAACACAGGCTCGCAGCAGTTTTCATAAAAAAACCCCCGGTGTTTCCACCGGGGGTTTTTAATTAATCAGGTTAATTCCTTAGAAAGGAGCGGTAACCTTGAGGCCGAGGGCGTAGGGGTCTTCTGTGTCGTCGCCGTAGTAGTCGCCGACGAGGACGTAGCTGCCGTAGAGCATAACGTCGATCTTTTCGGCCAGCTTGCGGGTGACGGAAGCGGCGATTTCGGTGCCGAGGTCAGCGCTGTCAGCGCCGACTACGTCTTCGTCGAGGGCCTGGAAGTAAGCAAGGGCGCCCTTGACGGTGTAATCGGTGGCGACAACGGTGGAGCCGTTGACGATGAGGCCGGTGACGCCGGCGTCGCCGGTGGTGGTGAGCGCCGCCTTGCCGAGGCCGAAGTTGGCGTTGCCGGAGAAGCCGAAGAAGTAGAGGCCTTCACCGGCGAGAGGGGTCTCGGTGAGGGATATCCAGCCCTTGTCGTCGTCGTTGTCCGCGATGTAGATAGCGCGGGCGCCGAGGGCGATTTCATTGATCTTGGTCTTGGCGCCGACGTTCAGCGCAAGGCCTTCGGCCTCGTCGCCGTTCTGGAAAGCGATGCCGGCGTCAATGTCGAAATTGGCGACGGCGGCCTTCGCGCCCACGCCGATGGTGGAGTAATCGAGGTCGCTGTCTTCGTCGAAGTCATAGTTGAAGATGTCGACGTTGAGGGCGACGGTGTCGGACAGCTTGTAGCCGACCTGGGCGATGTAGAGCTCGTCGGCGGGGCCGGGTCTCGCGGCGCCGAAGTTCACCGTGAGGGCGTCCTTGGCATAGGTGAAGACGGCCGCGGCCGCGTCGTTGTTCAGGTAGAGAGCCGTGGTCTTGTCGTTGATGTTCTGGAGGCCGAGCTTCATGGCGAAATCGGTATCCGGAATCTTGGTGGACAGGTAGAGGTGCTTGGTCTCGAGGTTGATGCCGTCGGTGTTGAGGGCGGCGCCGTAACCCTTGGAGCCGTACTTGGCGGTGGCTGTGCCGTTGGTGGTGTAGCCCCAGGGGGTGTCGATCTCGGCCTGCCACACTACGGAGGCGAAGTCGTTGATCTTGTTGGTCATGGTGAAGCGGAAGCGCTGATCGACGGGCTTGATGGAATCGGAGTCGTCAACGGTGTCCTTCAGAACCATCGGATTGACCCAGAGGGTGCCCGAGAAGGTGGTCTCGGCCATGGCGGGAACCGCAAGGCCGACGGCGAGAGCGCCGGTGAGAGCAATTGACAGCTTCTTCTTCATTACTGTGTCCTCCTTGAATAGTTGACACAAATTTTCGAGCCGTAAGGCCCACATTATTTGCACCCGAGATTAGGTGACTTAAGGCAACGCGTTTATGAAGACGACGGATGAATCTCCGGGTTTCGACCTCCTCCCGCCGTTTTCTCTCCCGAGATTCTGGCGGCCTGAAAGGTCCGTACGAATATTCATTGTCAAAGCCCGGCGGCTTCCAAAAGGTATCAACGCTTACGGCACGCTGTCAATCCTCTGGAACCCGCTGGCGCCCCGCCCGTCCGCTTCTGCGGCGCAAAGCCGCAATACGGCCAAACTGGGGCGAGTATACCTTGCCGACATCTCCTCCGCAAGCCAAAATCACATAGCAATAGAATTAGACCAGTTCCGCAAAGTGAAACCAATCTGCATGTGTCAGTTAAATATCACAAGATGTAATTATTTAAAACTGTTTTTTTGAATTGAAAATCCCCTTGGTAGAGTGAATGGAGTTGTGAAAGGATAAAAAGTGTGGAAAATTTTCTAATACAGTTGTGGCAAAATATCAACACGGCAAGTGCCAATAGTCACTACCTGCTTGGGAGCTTTTTTGGATTAGAAAATTACTCTCAAACCTGAAACAAAAAACACTCGGACTTGAGAGCGGGAAGCTGCAGGTGGTACATTGACTGCGGGGTCTTGGGTTTGCCGGTGCCCGCTGTGAGGAATTAATGGAAAAAAACAGGATTCAGGTGTTGCCCGACGAGATCGTCAACCGTATCGCGGCCGGGGAAGTCGTCGAGAGGCCCGCCAGCGTCGTGAAGGAACTTCTGGAAAATTCCATCGACGCGGGCGCGCAAAACCTCTCGATACGGCTCTATGAGGCCGGGCTCTCCCGCATCGCAGTGGAGGACGACGGCTGCGGAATGTCCCGCGCCGATGCGGTTCTGGCGCTAAAGCGCCATGCCACCAGCAAGATCGCCTCCCACGAGGACCTCGACGCAATCGCGACCCTTGGCTTTCGCGGGGAAGCGCTCCCTTCCATTGCCTCCGTCAGCCGGGTGACCGTCGTCACCAGGGAGAGGACCGCCCAGAGCGGCACGAAACTACGGGTCGAGGCGGGAGTCGTCACCGGCTGCTCCGACGCCGGAGCGCCCGCCGGTACCCTCGTCGAGGTCGAGGACATTTTTTTTAACACGCCCGCCCGAAGAAAATTCATGAAGAGCGCACCCACCGAGCTTCGCAACATAATAGAGACGGTCTCGAACCTCGCCCTCATACATCCGAAAATCAGCTTTTCGGTCGAGAGCGAGGGGCGACCGCTTATGATTTTGCCCCCCGGCCAGTCTCTTTCCGAGCGGGCCGAGGAGCTTTCCGGCGTCCGGCCGGGAGGGCTCTATTTCGCAAAAGCCCGCCACGGGCAAAGAAAACTGACCTTCGGTTTCGCCGCCCCCCACGAGAGCCGCGGCCACCGGCGGGGGATACGGCTCTTCGTGAACCGGAGGGCGGTCAACGACAGGATACTCTTCAAGGCCCTGACCGAGGGGTACAGGGGGCTGCTGGAGCAGGGGCGCTGGCCGGTGGCGCTCCTGTGGCTCGACCTTCCCTCCGATGAGGTTGACGTCAACGTCCATCCCGCCAAGAGGGAGGTGCGCTTCCGCGACGAGGGGGGGTTGTTCCGCTGGGTCGCCGGGAGCGTCGCGGGGGCCCTTTCCTCCGCTCCCTGGGTTCGCAGCGGCGCTTCCGCCGTTGAAGTCCCCGATTCAGTGGAAGAGAGCCCGTTTTGCTACGAGAAGAGCGCTCCGGGTTCGGGAAGGGCTGCGGAGGCGCTTGAGGACTACGCCCGCAGGGCGCTAAAGCCGGGCGGGGCGAGAAGCCCCTTTTACTCCGGCGGCGGGTACGGGCGTGGCGGCGCGGGGCGGGCGGAGCCCGGGAAGCTCGATTTTTCCGTGAATTCAATAGCCGAAGGGGCGGAGGAGAAAAGTCCGGGTGAAACTTGCGCAATGAATTCCCCCTTCGGCGAGCTTCGCTACCTCGGCGCTTTTGACGCCACCTTCCTCCTCTTCGAGTCCGGCGACCGGAAGCTGGTTATTGTCGATCAGCACGCCGCCCACGAGCGCATACTATATGAAAGGATATCCGCCGCGAGAACCGGCGGGAAGGGGCAGCCCCTGCTGGTGCCCCTTGTCGTCGAGTGCAGCGCCGCCGAGATCGCTGGTTTCGCGGAGAGGGAGGAACTACTTGAAGCAATCGGCATCCGGGCGGAACTCTTCGGCGGGCAGAGCCTCTCTCTTGTCGAGGTCCCGGCGGGGGTCACCGGAGCGGAGGGGGTGGGGATGCTGCGCGACGTTATCGGAGGGGAGTCCTTCGATTCCGGCGAGTCCGGCGGCGGGGGAAGGGCGGACAAGCTTCTCGCCCGCGCAGCCTGCGCGGGGGCGGTGAAGGCGAAGATGGCGCTGGACCGCACCGAGGTGGCGTCCCTCATGCGCGACCTGGGTGAAACCAAAAATCCCTCCCACTGTCCTCACGGGAGGCCGCTCGTTATTAAAATGGGGAGGGCGCAGCTCTATTCGCTCTTCCACAGGAAATAGACGGATGGAGCGGCCCAGGATCGCCGTCCTAACGGGCCCTACGGCCTCCGGCAAATCCGGTATCGCCCTCGAAGCGGCCCTTGAACTCGGAGCGGAGATAATCTCTGCGGATTCCATGCAGGTCTACCGGGGGCTCGACATCGGCACCGCGAAGCCCTCGCAGGAGGAGCGCCGCATGGTTCCTCACCACCTAATAGACGTGGCCGAGATTACCGAAAGCTACAGCGCCGGGCGTTTCCGGAAAGAGGCGGGGGAGGCGATTGAATCCATCCATTCGAGGGGGAAACCCGTCATAGTCGTTGGAGGCACTCTTCTCTATATAAAGGCGCTGCTGGAGGGGCTTTTGGGCGCTCCCGTACGCGACGAAGGGCTGCGTAGCGAACTTGGCCGGATCTGGGACGAAGGCCGGGGTGGGGAGCTCTACGAGGAGCTTAAGAGAGACGACCCCCTCCTCGCGGCGCGGCTCCACCCCAACGACAGATCCCGGATTATAAGGGGCGTCGAGGTCTTCAGACTTTCCGGCGAGCCCCTCTCGAAGCTGCAGGAGGCCCACGGCTTTTCAGGAGGAGGCTACGACGCGCTTGTCTTCGCCGTCGAAGTTGAGAGGCCGGTCCTCTATAGGGCGATCGACGAGCGGGTCGGCAGGATGCTCCGGGAGGGGTGGATAGAGGAGGTGCGCGGAGTTCTGGACAGGGGGTATTCCCCTTCTCTCATGCCGCTGCAGGCTATCGGCTACAGGGAGATAGTGCGCTTTCTGACGGAGGGGGGGGATGCGGCAAGGGTGGCGGAGGAGATAAAGCAGGCCACCCGCAATTTCGCGAAACGGCAGGAGACGTGGCTTAAAAAGATGGCGGCGAACCGCATAACTCGCCGAGAAACAGCTGTTTTCGCGGCAGCCGTTAAAAATTTCTTGCAATCGGGATAGCCGAGGATATTATCTTGGTGTCCTGTTTTATTTAAATTACACTCCATTTCAGGAAGGGGGAGACATGGTCAAGACGAAGATAAACATACAAGACCAGTTCCTCAACAACGTGCGCAGAGAAAAGGCGCAGGTGACGATTCGCCTTGTTTCCGGCGAAGAACTCGATGGCGCGCTCAAGGCCTTCGACAACTTCTGCGTCGTTATCAAATCCGGCGACAATTACCACCTGATATACAAACACGCCATCGAATCGGTGCGCCCCTACCAGCCCTTGAAAAAATTTGAGGCCATTTACGAAAATTTCTAGAGTCGCCGCAGCCGTCCTCTGCCTGATTTTCCTTTGCGGGGCGGCGATTGCAGGTACGGTGGCGTCCTCCGTCAGGATGGAGCTCTCCCGAGCGGGCGAAGGTGCGACCAGAAGGCAGGCTCTTTCGCTGACCCTCGCCCAGGCCGTGCGGGAAGCGGTCAGACGCCATCTTTCGGAAGAAGAGTACCAAAACCGCGAAGACGAACTGGGCGCTCTTTTCTTCTCCTCTCCCTCCTCCTTCATCATCCGCCACAACGTATTAAACGATACCGTCGCCCTGGGCAGCCTTCTCTTTTCGGTCGCGGCCGAGATAGACGAGGCGAAGATACTCGACGAGCTTCAGAAAAAGGGTTTCAAGGTCTTCGCCCTCAAGGCCAATCCCCGCCTCCTGATACTGCACAAGGGAGGGCAGAGCGCCAAAAGCGCGGAAGTTCTCGCCGGAAGGCTGCGGGACGAAGGCTTTTACGTCGCGGAGGGTGGGAGCGTAAGCGGCGGCGAAGAGAGTCTGTCCGCGCTTTCGCAGTCCAGGGGGTGCAACGCCGCCGCCATGATCTCCACGGGGAATGGAGCACAAGATTCCCTTTCCCTCGCTTCCTTTTCCACCTCGGCCTCCTTCTCCCTTCTGGACGCCAGAACAAAGGAGACTCTCGGAAGCGGCTCCGTAACGGCTTCGGGGGGCAGCGTCGAGACACAGAGCGATTACCTCTACGGCGAACTCGGAACCCTCCTTCACAACGAGATTATCGCAGCCCTCAACCGCTCCGGCTGGATTCCGGGAACCTCGGAGCGCAGGGTCGAGATACGGGTCACGGGGCTCGACAGCCCGGCCCTTGTCGAGGAGCTTGAAGACGATTTTTACTCCCTGGCGGAATTCAAGACGGTAAAGCTAAAGAGGGTGGAGCCCGGCGCGGCGCTCTTCGACGTTACGGCGCTCGATTCCGGAATAGATTACTCCCTCGCCCTCGCCACACTGGAACTGGAGGGCGGCAAGATCGAGTGGTCAACCTCCTTTCTCGAACCGGGGGAAACTTCCGGCGGCGCGGGGCTCGTGCTCGTCGAGGGGAGATGGACCCGCCAAAGGTGAAGTCCGTAAGACTCAGGGGGGTCGAAATCTCTCCGCCTCTCTGGCTCGCCCCAATGGCGGGCATAACCCACACGGCTTTCAGGCGTCTGCTCCTTGAGGAGGGCTGGGCGGGCTGCCTTTCGACGGAGATGCTCTCCGCCAGGAGGCTCAAGTCCGAGAGCGCCCGCTCCTCCCCCTTCCTCAAGCGCCACCCCTCCGAAAAACCCCTCAGTTACCAGATTGTCGCCTGGGAGCCGGAACACGCCGCCGGGGCGGCGAAGTGGCTGACCGCCATAGGCGCGGATGTCATCGATCTGAATTTCGGTTGCCCCGCCCCCGCCGTCCGCAGGATGGGAGGGGGTAGCAAGCTCATGGAAAACCTTGAGGATTCAGCCAGGATACTGCAAAGCGCGAGGGGGGCCACGAACCTTCCCCTGACGGCCAAGACCCGCCTCGGAGAGACCCTCGACGAAGGGAAGCTGCGCGACTTCTGCCAAATGCTGGAGGACGTGGGGATCGATATGATAGCCGTCCACGCGAGGCTCCGGGGCGAGCCCTACGGGAGGCGTCCCCGCTGGGAATGGATAGGAAAGGTTAAGGAGTGGGTGAAAGTGCCGGTTGTCGGCAACGGCGGAATCTTCACCCCCGAAGACGCGAGGGAGTGCCTGCGGGTTTCCGGCTGCGACGGGCTGATGATCGGGCGCGGCGCGGCAGTGAAGCCGTGGCTGGGAAGGGAGATTGCCCGCGAGGTCTTCGGGCTGGAGACAGAGGATAGGGCGGTAGACCTCCCCGCGCTTTACCGGCGCTTCGCCCGACTCCTCGAAGAATCCTTCACCTCAGAGCGGCGGCTCGGCAGGCTGAAGGAATTCACCCACTACTTCGCGATGAACTACCCCTTCGGCCACACCCTCGCCTCGAAGGTGCAGGTCGCGGAGTCCTTCGAGGAGGCGGTAAGCCGCGCGGAAGAGTTCTTTGCAAAGGCCCTGGGCGGAATCGTTTAGTTGCGTAGGGTGTGTTAGCCGAAGGCGTAACGCACCAATACAAGGAGGAAGGTTTGAGCAGGAGGATAATTCTCGCTTCTACGAGCCCCTTCAGGAGAGAGCTTCTCTCCCGCCTCGGGCTTTGTTTCGAGTGCGCCGCCCCGGAGTACGGTGAAGGCGAAATTGCGGGCGCTGCCCCCTCCGAACTTGCCCGCCTCCACGCCCTCGAAAAGGCCCGCGAAGTCGCGAGGCGAAGCCCCGGCGCTCTCGTAATCGGCTCCGATCAGGTCGCCGAACTCGATGGGGAGATTCTGGGCAAGCCCCTCACCAAAGAGAGGGCCTTCGAGCAGCTTAGAAAAATGTCCGGCAAAAAAGTCCTCTTCCACACCGGCGTCGCCCTCGTCGCGGACGGCAGGGAAGAGAGCGGAGTGGAGCTTTTCTCCGTTACCCTGAAAAAGCTGACCGATAGGGAGATTGAAAACTACCTCACGCGGGAGGAGCCGTATTTTTGCGCGGGGTCGTTCAAGATCGAAGGGCTGGGGATTGCCCTCATGGAGTCGATGGAGGGGGAGGATTATACTTCGCTCATCGGGTTGCCGCTGATCAGGCTTATCGGGATGCTGGAGGGGTTTGGAGTAAGAGTCCTGTAGGTCGCGCTTGAGGAACGAAAGCCGACAATACTTAATCGTCATTCCCGCGAAGGCGGGAAACCAGTGACTTTTGTGTGCTTTCGCACGTTTACAGCTAGCGGGGCTTGGCGCGCCCCGCCCACGCGGCACTTTTTTAGTGTGTAGGGCGGGCTCGGCCCGCCAATCTACGTTTGCGAGGCTCTGCCTGCGCGCTCCTTGTCACTTCTTTTAGAAAGAAGTGACCAAGAAATCGGCCCGGACCCGTCGCTCGCGCTTTAAAAAGCGCGACCACTTCGTTCCGGCTGGGCCGTACGGGGCACCCACTACGCTTCGCTCCGTTAAGACCCCGCGCCGGCCCGACGCCTCCACTCGTTGCGCCGCGTACGGGC
>SCTA01000019.1 GCA_004322275.1 bacterium | reverse complement strand
CGACCATGACCACGAAGCGGAGAGCGGCAGCAAAACCTGGGCCTTGCGAGAAGACCTTAATAAGGAAACCTTTAAGCGAAACCCAACAATACCGCCAGCATAGGCATTGCAAACGTCGGGTATCGCTTCGCTCCACCCGACCTACGGTTCCGCTCAAACTGACCTGCATTTGTGCG
Organism: bacterium; assembly: GCA_004322275.1. Taxonomy (NCBI): domain Bacteria; species bacterium. The sequence goes on along the minus strand of SCTA01000019.1, from coordinate 99,803 downwards.
CTAAAAGGGGACCACCATGAAGCGAAGTGAGAGAAGCTCTTTAAAGTCGATGCTTTTTGCGGCTGTTACGCTGGCGGTAATGACGCTGGCGGCGGTGAGTTTCGCGGAGGAGAAGGCAATCGGCGGCGGAACCGAAAGCGGCGCGACCGGGACGAAGCCCCCGGTTGAAACGCAGGCGGCGCAGGCAATCGGGTTGCCGAAGGGGGTTTCGCATCTAAAGTTCAAGGGCGGGCTTCTGGAGGTAAAGGCCGAGGGCGCGGAACTGACCGAGGTCTTGAAAGCGATCTCGAAAGAAACCGGCGTTGAGTTGGATTTCCCCGAAGATATGCAGGGGAAGGTGACTGTAAACGTCAAAGGCTCGTGGCTGCAGGACGGTTTGACAAAAATCCTTAATGCGGCGGGGGTAAACAGCTACGCCTTCAACTTCAATGACTCCAAAGAAACCCGCCTTTACAAAATCACTATCCTTAAAGACGGAATACCCGGAGCGGAAAAGAGCGCCGACAAAAGCGCCGCAATCACCCAGAAACCCGCCAACTACCCTGAGCCGGGGTTGAAACGCAGATGGAGCGACGAAGAAGCAGAAGCTTACTTCCAGACGAAATATGGACCTTGGTTGAAAGCCAAAGGAGGAGACCAAGCAGGCTTTGTGTTCAGTGTCGCCAGAGGGAAACTCCCCGATTGGATAAAGATCGAGACTCAGGCTGACGCTCTAAGTTTCGCCCAATCCTTCATAGCCGACAATCCCGAAGCCTTTCAGCTTGGAGAGTCGGAACTGCGCCCCAATATGAGGCATTGGGGAGGGAATTATCCAAACATAGATTTTGAACAATATTACAAAGGCATACCTGTTGAAGGAGGATTCGTAAATTTTTCATTTGGCCTGAAAGAACACACTTTACACGTTCTAAATGACCTTGGACCTGTCATCGATATTTCAATCGAGCCGAAAATCACTGCGGAAGAGGCGGTGGAGATCGTTAAAAAGGACCTGAAATCCAAGGGCATAGAATGCGAGGAGGGAGAATACGAAAGAAAGAACAAGCCAAAGCTTTTCATAAGCACTACCTCTAGCCGGGAAGGAATTTCCTATGAATTGCAGTGGGAAGTTGTTTGCTCAACATACGTTTACAGTATAAACGCAAACAACGGGAGTGCTCGTGGACATAATAACGCTGTGGAATAGGATGTAGCCAAGTATATCCTATGAGCCGCGTAGGGTGGGCTCGGCCCACCATAACAGATAAAACTTCAATGTAATTTTATGCTTGCGGGGCTGACTGCCCCTGCACCCCGTTCCAATTTCTTTTGAGCGCCCAAAAGAAATTGGAGAAAGAAAAGGCGCGCCCCCTTTGCGCCAAGGCGCTCGTTCGTCGCTCGGCGAGCGCGCAAATCGCCACGGGCTCATGGCGCGCTCGGAACACCCTCGCTCCCTCACTCGCTGTCGCCGGAGGGCGTGGGGAACGAAAAGAAAGCTCGCCGAAAAACAGAATAATCATATGTTTTTTCGGCTCGAAGGTAATTTGTTTACAACTATTCAAAGAATACGTGTAGACAATCTACCTTCGAGTCCAAAAACATTTCATAATCTCGTTTTGGACGAGCCATCCTTTCGTCCTCTTCGTGGCCCGTAGGTGACGCAGGGAGCTTAAGGCGGAGAGGGCGGCGGGGGGGGTCTTAGCGAGCGTAGCGAACGAGTGCCCCAGCGTTACCATCCGGCAGGGAGGCGTCGTCACAGAGTGCCGCGATTCGCCCGAGCCGCTAGAAGCGAAGAGCCCGAATAGTTTGGCTCTCTTCGGGCGATGAGCGACAACGCGGCTCGGGATGAAGCGTGGCACGAATGCAGCATCCCTGGCAGATGGGAACGCCCTGCCCCCGCCGCAGCGACCGGTCGCTCGAAGAGCGAGCGGAACCTCCCGGGCCGAGTTTTGTCCCACTTTTTCGACAAAAAGTGGGGCGCGGGTGCGGGGCGCGCTAAGCCCCGCTAGATGTGAAACGCGCAGCACACGCATAAAACAAAAATCCCCGCTTTCGCGGGGATTTTTTATGGCGTTAATTCGCGGAGGGCGGGCTATTCGGAGAAGGCCAGCACGTCGAGGGTCATCTCTTTGCCGTTGAAGCCCTTGGGAACGTCCTGGGCGAGCGCCCAGACGATCTTGCGGTTGGAGCCGGGCTCGACCCTCTTGCCGATGTCGCCGCTGACGTGGCGGGCGTCGATGCCCTTGCCTCCGGCTCCCTCTACGTTGAGGGCGACCTGGGCGGGAATCGGGCCTTCGAGATCGTAATAGACGATTACGCTCTCTCCCCTTACCACCAGCCGCAGATTGGTTACGGTGAACTTTGCCTGCTTTTGCTGGGCGGATTCGAGGAGCCACACTATCGTGGAATCGGCGGCGGAGGTTCTTTTGGCGAATTCCAGCGCGCTGAGCCCCATCCGGTCGATCGCGAAAGAGTTTGCGCCGGATTTGAGCAGCAGCCAGGCCACGGTTTCAAATTTCTTTAGCGCCGCCTCCATGAGCGGGGTGCGGCCATGCACGTCGGAGTGGTTTACGTCGGCTCCCTTGTCGACGAGAAGCTGTGAGAGCCTGAAAACGTCTCTTTCGCTGGCGGAATCGGAGTCGGCGAGGGAAAGGGTGAGCAGCAGCGCCCGCCCGAGAGTGCTTTCGTTGAAGGTGTGGGCGCCCAGAAGCTCTTCGGCTTCTTTTATCTGACCCTTGGTGACGTTGGTCAGGAGCTGGTTTCCCATTACGTAGTCGCCCTCGGCGAACGCGGCGCCGAGCCACATGAAGATGGCCGCAAGAGCGATTGCCAGTATCGATGCTCTTTTCATGTGTGCCCCTCCTTCCTTCGGTTAAAACTTAAATGCGCGAAAAATTGCTTCCTGATTTACGTTTTAGAACGGATGCGGAAAATTGCAAGGGGTAAAAATGAATTAAAACGCAATTTTAAAAAGAAAAAAACGGGAGGCGTTAAAAGAGGATTTATCCTATCCCGATTCAGCGGCCCGGGACGGACTCTGCCTTTCGGAATTGTCGCAGCTTCGATAGTCGGGGTAATGCTTTTCGATGCACTCGGGGCAGATGCTGTGGCTGAAGGAGGCTGCGGAATGCTTGACGATGTAAGCCTCGACCTTTTCCCAGTAGCCGCCGTCGTCCCTGATGCTTTTGCAGTGGGAGCAGATGGGGATGAGCCCCTTGAGCGTGTGGATGCTTTCGAGGGCCGCGCTCAGTTTTTTGTTTACCTCCACAAGTTCGGCCGTTTTCTCCAGAAGCGCCGCCTCGGTCCTTTTTTGCCTGGTGAGGTCGGTATGCGCGCCGAGCATCCGCACCGGCTTGCCGGATTCGTCCCGGATGGCGATGCCGCGGCACCGTATCCACACGGTCGAGTTGTCTTTGTGGCGGAATCTGACGACCTGGTCGTAGGGGTGGGAGGGGTCGTTGCAGTGGTTCCTGAAGTTGTCGAGGATTATTTTCAGGTCTTCGGCGTAGACGATGTCCTGCCATTCCGAGGAGAGGTGCTTTCGCCCGGCGGGGTCGTAACCGAGAACTGTCCAGAAGCGGGGGCTCATCCATTCGTTCAGGGGGTTCTCCAGATCCCAGTACCACAGGCCATCGAGAGACCCCTCCTGAAGAAACTCGAAAAACGACTCATCCCGAAGCATAAAACCGTACAGCTCGGTTTTGAGATAGTGTTCCGGCATTTAATCCCCATTAAATCACAATGTAATTCAAGGATAATCTATTGCCGCCCCAATACTGTACCTGTTTACTCCCGAATATTTAACTTAGCAATATAAAACACTGTGTTGGATTGTGTTTAATTTCTCGAAGTGCCGGGGGCTGCTGCCTCTGAAATTTGCGGCGGGTACGGGGCAGGGAGTTTAGAATTCCCGGAGAAGGCCCAGAAGCCGGCTTCGGGAGTCCACGCCCAGCTTCATGAAGGAGGACTTGAGGTGGGATTTTACCGTGTGGAGGCTTAGAAAGAGATTCTCGGCCAGTTCGCGGTTGGACTTGCCGGTGAGGAAGAAGGCCTTGAGAATTTCAGCCTCGCGGCGGGTCAGGGAGTATCTCTGGGAGAGCTTCTCCCAGTCGGGTTCGACATGGGCGACGGCAGGCTTCTTCGCGACCCTGTCGAGGGCCGCTGTAAATTCCTCCATCGTGAAGGGCTTTTTCAGAAAATCGCAGGCCCCCTTCCGCAGACAGTCCACGGCGGCTTCGAGGGTGGCGTAGCCGGTTATGACGATCACTTTCGGCGCGCCCCTCTCCAGTCCGGGAAGGCGCGCCATAAGCGCCGGGCCGTCCAGCACCGGCATCTGGAGGTCGGTCACCAGCACGTCGAAGCGCCCGGAGTTAAGTATCTCCCAGGCGGCTTCGCCGCCTTGCGCCGTCGCCGTCTCGTAGCCCGCGCGGCGGGCAAAAAGCGCCAGCCTCTCCAGCAGGGCGCTCTCGTCGTCGACGAGGAGCACTTTCAGGGGAGATTCCCTCAAGGCTGTTCCCTGGTGCCCCAGGGATGCGAAAAGGTGCCCTTTCTGGACTCGTGTTCTTTGTTGGGACCGAGGTGGCAGACAAAGCATTTAACTCCCGATTCCGGCTCGGCCGCTTCGGAGGGGGGCAGCCCCTCGATGTAGATTTTCAACTTGGCCGACGGAGCCCTCGCATGCACGGGAAGGCTTTCGACGATCTCTCCGTAGCGCTTCGTAATCACCGGGTCGGAGGGCGGACCCGCAATTCTGCCGGGGGCCACCGTCGCCGACCAGGTATTAGAAATGGCGAAACGGTGGCACTTGTCGCAGCCGCCCGGAGGGGGCACTTCCATCATGGCGTGTCTGGCCACGCAGGAGACGGCGGCAAGGGAAAGCGCCGCGAGCGTTAAAAGGCGGGCCGGAAAGGATTCCATCGATGCTCCTTTTTTTATGAAGATTTTCGCGCCCCTGCGTCCGGTCAAGTCAACCTCCTTGAAACGGCAGGGTGGATGTCCTATAAGGGGAATTCTGCCACCCTCTTGCAAGTTTTGAAAGGTAGTTGGACTCTTTGCCCCTGAAAGTTTTCGCCGGACCCTTCCTTATGGCTCCGATGGCCGGCATAACGGACACCCCCTTCCGCGAGCGTCTCCGGAGGTGGGGGTGCGACGCCCTCTCTACGGAGATGATAAGCGCCTCCGCCCTTGTGCGCAACCACCGCGGAACCATTGCGATGGTGGACCCGCCCGACAGGGACGACAATACGGCGGTGCAGCTTGCGGGCGTCAAGCCGGGCGAACTGGAAGAAGGCGCGCGCCTGCTCGCCGCCATCGGCTGGAAGAGGATCGATTTCAACATGGGCTGCCCGGTGCGCAAGGTGGTATCCACCGGCGCGGGGGCCGGGCTGATGAGAAATCTCCCCCTCGCGGCGAGGTGCATAAGGGCGCTTCGGGAGACCTCCGGCGTAGTCCTCACCGTCAAAATGCGCTCCGGCTGGAGCCCCACGGAGGAAAATTACCTCGAAGCCGGGCGGATGGCCGAGGAGTGCGGCGCTGACGGCATCATTTTGCACCCGCGTTTTCGCAGCCAGGGGTATTCGGGAGAGGCCGACTGGGCGAAGATAGCGGCGCTCGCCGGGGCGGTAAAGATTCCCGTCGCAGGAAGCGGAGACGTGAAAAATCCAGGCGATGCGTTAAAATGCCTGAAGGATTATCCTGTGGCGGCGGTAATGATCGGCAGGGCGGCCCTTGCCGAGCCGTGGATCTTTCGCGATGCGAAAAGACTCCTCGCGGGGGAGGAAGTTCCCGGAAGACCTTCGGCCGGGGAGATAGCCGCCGATCTTCTGATACAATACGATCGTCTTGTAGAACTCAAGGGGGAGGGGGCTGCGGTGGGGGAAATAAAGAAATTCGCGGCGTGGGCGCTCAAAGGCTTTGAGATGGCTACCCACAGGCGCAAAGAAGTGATGGAGATAAAGGACGCGGCCCGGATGCGGCAGGCGATAATGTCTTTTAAAGACCTCGAGTACAGGGCCGGAAACTCCGGGGGAGAAGGTTGATGGAAGACCTCTCCGAAAACGGGACCCAGAGTTCGGCGGTGCTTCTCACCGCGGCGGTGGTCAGCAGAAGCCCGCTGATGCGAAAGCGCCTCGCGGCCGTACTTTCGCAGGCCGGTTTCCGGGTGACCGAGGCTGCCGGTTCCTCGGGTTTTTTGCGCCAGAAGAGGCAGCGCCCCTACGTGATATGCTTTCTGGACGTGAGGGGGCCAGGCGGCAACGAGCGAGCCCGGCGCTGCTTTGAAGCCCGCCCCGGCGAAAGGTACGTGCTCATCTCCGATTTACAGCACCCGAGGCCGGACGACAACAACCACAGGTGCAAAAGCTACGGCTGCATACCCGACTCGTTTTCGGGCCAGGACATCATGGACTGGGCGTCGCGCGCCGCCGCCGAAGAGCGCCTCTCGCACGGCGAGCAGTCGCTTGAGGAATTGCTTCTGGACAGGTTCCGCTCCTTCGCCTATCAGGTCGGGAGCGCCTCGATGAGCAACCTCCACGAACTGGTCATGGAGAGAGTCGAAAGACCTCTTTTCAAGGCGGTTCTCGAATGGACCGGGGGTAATCAGAGCCGCGCGGCGGAGATACTCGGGATACACAGAAACACCCTCCGGGCGAAACTCAAAGACCTGGGGCTGTGAGGATTTTGATGAAATACAATCGATTGGCGATACCCCTCTTCGCGCTGCTTTTGCTTCTCTCGCCCCTTACGGCGTCGGCGGCTCTGGCGGTCGGCGCCGCCGAACTGCAAAAATGCGCGTCCATACCCAAGGATTCCGACAGGCTGCTCTGCTACGACTCCCTCTCCAGAAAGCTGGGAATACCCACCGCCAGCAGCGACGGGACAATCTCCACCACACAGGCCAGCTACGGCAAATGGATACTGCGGAACGAGGGGAACAGCGCCGAAGGCTCGCCTTCGGTTTTCGCCTTCACCTTTTCGGAGAAAACCCTCCCCAGGGGTTCCGGCGCGAAACCGGTTATGGCCGTGCGATGCTACCAGGGGGTCACCGAGCTGTTCATAGAAATCCCTCCCGCCGGAAGCAGCCGGGAAGCCGGTGAAAATCCCAACCTCTACGTTCTTCCCTCCCAGGAGAAATCCACCGGGGACAAAGGGATCATCGTCATCGGAGAAGAACCGGCCCAGGCCGGGAAGAGCCTCGCCAAGGCAAGGCTGACGCAGGGAAACGGGAAGAACGTGGACATGCAGCTCAAACCCTCCGCCGACCAGACCGCCTGGTTTCTCCCGAATCCCGTCTCTTTCATAGGCCAGATAAAAAACTCGGCCAAAGTCACCATCGAGGGCCTCAGCGGCATGCCCTCGGGCAAAATGGTCTTCGACATGGAAGGTTTCACCGACGCCCTCACCCCCCTTCGCAACAGTTGCTCCTGGTAAAATTCCCTTACTGAGCGCTTTTCCCTCCCGGCAGGGCGTTTTCTCGCGCTTTTCTTGACACTTTTTGACCCCTTGCGTAGTATAGAATCTTTGGGGAAGAGTGAGGAGATGTCTTTCTTTTTCAATCAGGCGAAGAAATTTTTTCCATCCGAGGCCGCACAGAAAAAAGCGGGCCTGAGCGTGGCCGGACTGGTCATGCTCGTGGTGGTCTGCGTTCTGGCGACGGCGCTTGCCGGTCCCGGAATACGCTTCGCCCCGGTCATCTACTCCGAAGGTGAAATTTCCCAAAACACCGTAAGGGCCCTTCAGGACTACCTCGTCGTCGACGAGGAGGCCACCCTTCAACGCCGCCGCGAGGCTCCCAACCTCGTTCCCTCGGTCTACGACCTCAACGGCCAGGCTATGGAGCAATCGCTTCAGCTCCTGACCGAATCGCTCGCCTCCGTTTTCGAGCCCCCCGTCTCCGGCCCCGAAACAGCGGAGAAACAGCCTGTCTCCCCTCCTTCCGCCGGGAAGATCGCCCAGACCTTTCGTGACCGCTGGTCGATAGTGATATCGGGTGAACTCGCGCAGACCGTAGCCAGGGCAGAGGGGCGAAAGGAACTCTACAGACTCGTGGGCGAGAACCTTAGGCCCTACTACGAGCGCGGGGTTGTCGCCAACCGCGACCTGCTGATGCGGGAGGCGGGGCGAGGGAGCGGCGTCATCGTCAAGGATCTTCAGGCCGGGGAGGAGAGGCCCCTCTCCGAGCTGGCCGGGACCGTCGATTTCGACACCGCGAGAAGCGAGCTCCTGGGCTCGCCCGCGAAGTCGGCCACTTCCCTCGAAAAGCTCTCGGGCATTCTCGCCGCCGAGCTTTTAAGGCCCAATCTGGCCTTCAATCAGGAAGAAACGGCGCTTCGCAGGAAATCGGCCGCGGAATCGGTGAGTCCCGTCTACTATCAGGTGCGCAGGGGTGAGATAATCGTCCGCGAGGGCGACAAGGTTACCGCCGATCAGTCGAGGAAGCTGGCGGGCTACGTAAAGGACACGGGAAACGACGGCCCGGTCTTCCTGCAGAACCTCGGTCTCTTTTTGTCGCTCTTCGCCCTTTGCCTGATCTCTTACGAGTTCGGCAAGCAAAACATAAAGAAGGTCCGCACCTCGCCAAGGGACCTTCTCTTTTTGTCCAGCCTCTTTATCCTGCTTCTGGCGATACAGCGGCTGGGCATGTACGTGGGCGTGAGGCTGGAGCCGGATTCCGCCGAGATTATACGCTTCGCCCTGCCCATGGGGGCGGCCTTCATCGTCGCCCGCATGGTGCTCAACTCCGAGACGGTGATAGTCTTCGCGCTCCCGTACATCGCGGCGGCCTCGGTTTGCGCGGGTCTGGAGAGCGGGTTTTTCCTGCCCCTGATAGCGGGAGGGCTTCTCGGCGGCCATTTCGCGGGGGGAGCCTACCGGAGAATAGATTTTTTCCGCATAGGGGCGATTATCGGCCTCGTGCAGGCCTTCGCCGTGACTCTCATCCTGCTGCAAAAGGGGACGCTCTTCACCCCGGCGGCCCCGTGGCCGGTCATCGGCGCTTTTTTCGGCGGCGTCCTCAGCGCGATACTGGGTATGACCCTCGTTCCCCTCGCCGAATCGGCTTTCGGCTACACAACCGACATGAGGCTAATGGAGCTGGCCAGCCTGGACCACCCGCTGCTGAAGGACATGATGCTCCACGCCCCCGGCACTTACCACCACTCCGTAGTGGTGGGAACGCTGGTCAAGGGGGCCGCCGAGGCTATCGGCGCCCGCGCGGTCCTGGCTATGGTCGCGGCTTACTACCACGACGTGGGCAAGGTAGCGAAGCCCAATTACTTCATCGAAAACCAGCCGTGCGCGAAGAATCCTCACGACAAGCTCTCGCCCTCGATGTCCGCCCTCATCCTCACCTCCCATGTGAAGGAGGGGGTGGAGATGGCGGAAAAGTACAAGCTCGGGCGGGAGATTACCGACATAATAAGCCAGCACCACGGGACGCGGATAATGGCTTATTTCCATGAGAAGGCGCAGGCCCAGGCGAAACCCGGCGGAGGCGGCGAGGTCTCGGAGCAGGAGTTCCGCTACCTCGGGCCGAAGCCTCAGACCAGGGAGGCCGCGCTGGTCATGCTGGCCGACGTGGCGGAGGCCGCCGTGCGGTCGCTCCAGAACGCCACCCAGCCGCGCATACAGGGCGCGGTGCAAAACATGATAAACAGGGTCTTCGCCGAGGGGCAGCTCGACGAGTGCGACCTCGCCCTGAAAGACCTGCACAAGATAGCCCGTTCATTCACGCATATCCTCACGGCTATGCACCACCACAGGATCGATTACCCGGCGCCTGTGTCGAAAGACAAAAAAGAAGATGGAGATATGGATTCGAAACGACAGCCCGAAGGGGGCCGTGGACGAACCGAAGCTGGTCCGGAGGGCCACGAAAGTCTTAAGCGCCTTGGGATATGAGGATGCCGAGCTTTCCGTCTACATCTGTGGCGACGAAGAGATACGGCTCCTCCACAAGGAGTATTTCTCCATAGACGAGCCGACGAACGTAATCAGTTTTTCGCAGTGCGAGGGTGAGTACCCGGAAATAGAGCCCCAGCTGATGGGAGACATAGTCATAAGCTACGAGACCGCCGCCAGGGACGCCGTGGAGGCGGGACACTCTCTGGACGACGAGATCGCTTTTCTCCTTGTCCACGGCATACTTCACCTCTCCGGCTACGACCACGAGGGCGAGAGGGAAAAAGACGCCCCGGAGATGGAAGCCAAAGAGGACGAGCTTTTTAAAATGATTCAAAAAGAGAACTGAAAATGGGTTTTGGAGATATCTGGGAGAAGACGGCCGGTTTTTTCGGGTTTCACCCCGAAAGGCGCGATCTCGTCCGCGAGATGGAAGAGCTGATAGAAGAGGGCACCGCCGAGGGCGTAATCAACCCCGACGAGGAGGAGATGCTCCTCTCCGTGCTGGAGTTTAGAAGGACGCTGGTGCGGGAGATAATGGTGCCGCGCACGCAGATGGCTTGCGTCGAGGTGGAGGCTTCGATAAACGAACTCATCGAAAAAATGACCTCCGAGGGGCATTCCCGCATTCCCGTCTACGAGGGGGACATAGACAAGATAGTCGGCCTGGCCTACGCCCGCGACCTCCTCGAATACTGGGGAAAGAGCGGAGACGAGCCTTCCCTCCGGGAGATTGTTCACACTGCGTACTTTGTCCCGGAGACGATGGGGCTCGAGGTGCTTCTGGCGGAGTTCAAGCGCCGCAAAGTCCACATGGCGATAGCCGTAAACGAATACGGCGGGGTTTCCGGCCTCGTCACGCTGGAAGACGTTCTGGAGGAGATCGTCGGAGACATTCTCGACGAATGGGACATCGAAAGCGAGCCGATGATCCGCGAGCTGCCGGAGGGGTTCGAGGTGGACGGCAGGTGCGACATGGAGACCTTCGAGGAAAAGGTGGGCGTGGATATCGACCTGCCCGGAGAATATGAAACCGTCGGCGGACTGGTCCTCGGAGTGCTGGGCCGGATACCCAGCCCCGGAGAACGCTTCGCGAACAGCGGCCTTGAATTCACCGTGCGCGACGCCGACAGCCGCCGCGTGAAATCGGTGCTTGTGCGCAGGAGCGGCAAGCCAAAAGAGGAAAATGGAAAGGGAGAACGAAAATAACTCTCTGATTATAGCCGTCGCCTCTTCGATGGACAGGGCGAGGCAGCTGACCTCCTTCGTAGAGAAGTCGGGGTACGCCGCGCGTCCGTCCAGAGATCTGGCGGATGCGCTCGACGAAAATCCCGCGCTCGTGATCATAGATCCCGTGGGGTGGGAATCCACCTGCCGGGCGATACTGGAAGACGTCGAGAGGAGGGCCTGCCCTCCCCCGGCGGTTTTTTTCGCGGGCGGCGGGGAATCCGCGCTCTTCGAGGCGGGGCCCGCCCTCGGCCTCATAACGGAGAAGGAATCGCTCAAGGAGACGAAGGAAAAGGTCAGGATCGCACTGGCGGGCAGAAAATACTTCACGACGGCGTGGCCGAGGCTCCCTTCGTCTTTCAAGGACTACGACATCGTCCGGGTAGAAAAGATTCTTACCCTGCACACGGGGGTTTCAGTCAGAATCGACAGGCTTGAGTCTCTCCGGCGCGAATTCTTCCTGCGGGGGGTGGCCAACCTCACCGACAGCCCGCAGGAACTGGAGAGCATCCTCGGCTCACCCAGCGGCGCTACGGACCTGGCGATACTGACCTCCAGGGTCGTCGCGGGCGAAACCTATTTCTGGCGTTATTCGGGGCAGATGCAGTCCCTCAAGGGAGTCCTCCGCAGAAGGTATGAAGAAAATCCGGGGGAACCCCTTAAAATCTGGTGCGCCGGATGCTCCACTGGAGAAGAGGTTTATTCGGCGGTGCTGGCCGCCTTCGAGGAGCTTGGAGAGGACATAAACCTCATCGTCTGGGGCACCGACATCAACACAGCCGCGCTGGCCCGGGCGAAGGAAGCCTGCTACGCCGAACGCTCGGTGCGAAACCTTCCGGAGAGGTTTCTCGAAAACTGGTTTAAAAAGGAAAACCACTGCTGGCAGGTCGCGCCGGAACTGCTCGAAAGGGTCAGGTTCGAGAAGCTCAACCTCTGCAGTCCGGCGGCCAGGGAGTGGGCTTTTATTCACGGCCCCTTCGACGCGGTCTTCTGCAGAAACGTGATAATCTACCTCGACCCCGCAAACAGCAGCGAGGTTAACAAACTCTGTCTTGATTCGATTGGAGAAGGCGGGGGATATTTCCTCGGTTCCTCCGAGATGCTCGTCCCCATACCGGACAACGTCGATGTGGTGCACGAGGCCGGCGCCTTCTTCTACCACAAGGGGAAACAGATCGAGCCGCCCGCCGCCGCCGAGGAACTCGCCGTGTGCCGTTCCAACGGGGAAGAGTTGGAGAATCTCTACCGCAACGGCATAAGAGCCCTCGGAAGAGAGGACTTCGCCGAAGCGGAGAGAGCCTTCAAGGCCATCATCGAGCTGTCGCCGGACGATTCCAGGGGAAACACCGGAATCGCCATCCTCCTCACCAATCAGGGCAGGGAGGTCGAGGCGACCCAGAAGCTGCAAAAGGCGCTGGCGGTGGAGGGCCCCATAGCCGAAGCCTTTTTTCTCCAGGGCCTTCTGGACGAGAGGGCGGGACGGGACAACGAGGCCCTCGGGATGTACGGGAGCGCCATCAACCGCGACCCGAATTTCTTCATGGCGCACGTCAACCGCGCCTGGATACTGAAAAGGCGCGGACGGATGGGAGCCTTCAGGAAAGAGATGCAGTCGGCCCTTGAGGTTTTGAGAAGGATGCCCGGCGGAGCCTCCTGGACGACGGGGGGGCTCGGCTCCGAGGCCATATTGAAGATGGTCGCCGATGCGCTTGGCGACGATGCGGCGGATAGATGAAACCAACCGGAGAAATAAAGGTAAATTTCAGCGAAGAGGAGCGGCTGCGCTACTGGAGCGAGATGGAGAAGCGCGCCGAGGCCCGCAGGGAGCCGAGGGGCAGGCTGCACGTCATCTTCAGCGCCGGAGGCGCGCGGCTGGCTATCGACGCGGCCGCCTGTTCGGGGGTCGTCCCTTTCTCTCCGGCCACGCCTCTTCCCTTTATTTCCCGCCACATTCTGGGAGTCGCCTTCGTCAAGGGAAAGATCATCTCGGTAACCGACACCTGCTCCCTTATTGGCTCCCGGCCGCTGGAAAAGTGGAGATATCTGGTATTGGTAAAGGTCGATCAGGTCGAAACCGCCCTCACGGCGGAAATCGTCGAGAGAGTCCTTCCGGTGGAGGACGACAAGCTCGTGGAGGCCGCGTCGGAGTGGCCGGGAGCGCGCCTTGGACTGGTAAGGGGCAGGGCGAGGGACGTTTTGCCTACTTTGTACGTTCTTGACCCCGTTCGCTGTATTATGCAGGCATTTTGAAGGTCTTTGGAGGGTAAGATGCTGGAGAAGATAAAGAGCAGTCTGACGGCGAAAATAATCCTCTCCGTCGCGGCTCTGATGGTGCTGGCCTTCGGCGGGATGTCGTGGTACGCGGTCAACGAAACCACGCAGACCGTAAAAGAGCTTGAAACCAGATGGACCGAGAATTTCACCGACTATCTGGATATCAGCCTCCAGCACTACATGGAGCTAAACGACCTCGACGGGCTGCAGCACTTCCTCGAAGAGGGCTCAAGGGCCAAGGGCCTCAAGATGGTCAGCATCGTCAGCACGGGCAAGACGATAAAGTACAGCAGCGACCCGGACAAGGTCGGAAGCCCTCTGGATGACCCGGAGGTCAGGGACCTTCTTAACAAGGCCGAAGGGTCGCGGTCGATAGTGAATCTCCAGAAAGACGGAGTCAGCATCACCGCCGTGCCGATTGTCGCAAAGGAAGTCTGCGCGGGCTGCCACGACCACAGGCCCACCGGGAAGTACCTCGGAACGACCATCTTTTCCCACGACGTTAGCTACATTAACCTCCACCTGCAGGAGGTTTTCTGGGAGGGAATGATACTCTTCGCCCTTTCGGGGCTGACGGTTCTCGCGGCCCTTTACTACCTGCTTCGCAGCCTTGTCCTCAAGCCGCTCTTTAGGCTGGTGGACGACGCCAAGGTGATCTCGGACGGCGACCTCTCGCACCAGTTCAAGCTGGAGTCGCATGACGAGATGGGCAAGCTCGCCGAACACCTCTCCACGATGCAGGACCACCTGAAGGACGCCATAAGCGAGATGGCGGGAGTGACGAATTCAATCCTTCGGACCATGCAGGACCTCGATTCCGCCTCCGAAGTGCTGGTAGGCCTCAGCGCCGAGCAATCGAGCGGCGCGGCCGAGCAGGCCGCGGCGGTCCACGAGGTGACCACCGCCGCCCAGCAGATCGCCACCACCTCCTCCCAGATCTCCGGCAACGTCGAATCGATACGCACGATGGCGGCCGACGCCTACGAAGCCTGCATTCGGGGCAGGGACGACGTAAGAAGGGCCGTGGCCGGAATGGGCATGGTCAAGGACAAGGTCCGGGGCATCTCCGAGGCCGCGGTCGAACTGGGGAGAAAATCCCACAAGATCGGGGGCATAGTCTCCATAATCGACGAGATAAGCGAGCAAACGCACCTTCTGGCCCTGAACGCCGCGATCGAGGCTGCGGGCGCGGGAGAGCACGGCAAGCGTTTCGGCGTCGTCGCCGCGGAGGTGAGGCGTCTGGCGGAGAGAACCGTCGAGGCCACCGCCGAGATAAAGTCCCTGATCGAGGAGATTCAGGAATCCACCAACGAGACGGTCATGATAACCGAGCGCGGCGCAAACATCGTCCTGGAGGGCACCTCCAAGGTGGATCTCATCGGCGACACCCTCGAAACCCTTCTCCACCGCGTCGACCAGACCAAGGAAGCCTCGAAGGAGATGGCTATAGCCACCCGCCAGCAGGCTACCGCCGGTGAGCAGCTCGTCATCACCATCACCGACATAAACTCGGTGGCGGTGCAGGTGAGCCGCGCGGCCGAAAAGGTGGAGAAGAACGCGATGCGCCTCAAGAGCGTCGCCGCCGAGCTGAAAAAACTGACCGAAAAGAACGAGCTGCGAAACCAGTTCAAGACATAAAGTAAAGCGAACCTCCAGTTGCAGACAGGCAAATACCTTAAAATATTCGTCGAAGAGGGGCGGGACCTTGTTTCCCGCCTCGAACGGGACCTCGTGCGCCTCGAAAGGGCGCCCACGGATACCGAAGCGGCCGAGAGCGCGCTGCGCGCCGCCCACACCCTCAAGGGAAGTTCGAGGATGGTGGGCCTTCCCGGGGTCAGCAAGGCTGCCCACGGCATAGAAAGCATCATCCAGCACTGCGTGGACGAGGGCAAGAGGGAGGCCTGCGAAGGGATTCAACTCCTTCTGGACGTCATCGACCGCATGAGGGCGGTTTTCGACGCCATAGAAGGGGGAGAAACCACCGACCTTCCCTCCATCGGCTTTGAGCTGGAGGCGAAGAGCGCAGAGGGACAGCCCGGAAAGGACGAGGAAGAGGGCGCGGCCGCAACCGCCGAGCCTGAGGGGGAGGAAAAGGCGGCCAAAGCCCCGAGGTTCCGCCTGGAGGACGAGGGCACCTCACGGCAGAGGGATCTTAGGGCCGACGGAATACGGGTAAGGACCGACAGGCTGGACAAGCTTTTCGACCAGATCGAAAGCGCCCTGGTGGCCGACCGGAAGATGCTCGGCGCCCTGAGGGCGCTCCGCGAATTCTACCCGGGCTTCTCCTCGTCGCACCTTCTCGGGAATCTTGTGGAGCAATTTCATCAGCAAAGCGCTATGCTCGGCGAGATACGCCAGTCCATGCTGAGCCTCAGGATGGTCCCGCTCGCGGACCTCTTCGAGGGATATCCCCGTATGACGAGGGATCTGGCCGCTGAGCTGGAAAAGAACATCCTTCTTTTGATCGACGGCGAGGATACCGAGGTGGACCGCAATCTCGTCGACGACATCCGCGGCTCCCTCACCCATCTCGTAAGGAACGCCATCGACCACGGCATCGAAAAGCCCGGGGAGAGAGAGGCCAAAGGCAAGTCCCCCGCAGGCACCCTCAGCATCCGCGCCTACCACAAGCCCGGCGCGGTGGTAATCGAGGTCGAGGACGACGGAAGGGGGCTCGACGTAGGCGAACTTCGGGAAACGGCGATCCGGAAAGGGTTTTTGCTCCCTTCGGAGGCTATGGCGACCAGCGACGAGGATATCTTCTTTTTGCTCTGCCGTTCGGGCTTCACGACCAGAGATACGGCCGACGAGGTTTCCGGCAGGGGCGTCGGGCTCGACGTGGTGAAGAACACTCTTGAGAAGCTTCAGGGGTCGATGACCATCGCCAGCGAAAAAAACTCCTTCACGCGCTTTCGCCTCTTTCTGCCGCAGTCGATGGCCTCCATGCGCGCCCTCGTCGTCGAGGCGGGAGGCTACAGGGTAGCGATACCCACCCTCTTCGTGGAGAAGTGCGTCGTGGCTTCGGCGCAGAGGCTGGTCAGCAGGGGCGGGCTTTTGCCTTACATGGACGAGCGGCTGCACGTAGTCAGCCTCGACGCGATTCTTGGACTTTCGGCGAAGACACCCGAAAGCGACACCGAGGTCCTGGTGATGCGCTACCGCGGCAAGCGCATGGCGCTGGCGGTCAACCGGATGATCGCCGAGCAGGAGATACTGATAAAGGACGCAGGAGAGCATCTGCGCGACTCGGCGGTGGGCATTCTGGGAGTGACGGTGCTCGAAGGGGGAGTCGTGGCGCCGATTCTCGACATACGCTATATGCACGAGCGGTGGGCGGGGCTTGAGTTCTCCTGCAGGATGAAGGTGCCCAAGCTTCGGCGCGCCCTCAACATTCTAGTGGTGGACGACGCCATCACCTCGCGTCACGTCGTCTCCTCCATCTTGCAGGACATGGGCCACATGGTGACCCAGGCCCAGGACGGCGCCGAAGGGTGGAAGATCGCCGAGAGAGAGACTTTCGACCTCGTGGTCACAGACCTTGAGATGCCGGAAGTGGACGGCATAGAGCTTGTCCGCCGCATAAGGAGAACCGAAAGGACCTCCGAAATGCCCGTGATCATGATGTCGGTGAGATCCACCGAGAGCGTGGTTGCAAAGGCTTACGGAGCGGGCGTGAACGCTTTTATCTCGAAGGAAAAGTTTGACGGCAATCTCCTGAGAAAGACTCTCAGGAATCTTTTCCCGGACGCATAAGAGGGCGGCGCGAACGCCCGGAAAAGTCGCCTTAAGGGGGATGAGGCTGTTGAAAACGTCGAGAGAAGCCCCGGTTTCAAGGAGACGCACAGCGAGAAGCGAGACATAACCGGGTGTTAGGCGAGCTTTGAGCGAGCACGCGACGCCGGAAACGGGGCTCGCAACAGTTTTAAACAGCCTTGGGTTATCGATTCGTACAGGCAGGGGGAGGGAATAAAGGAATACCATGATTCGGGTTATGATTGCGGATGATTCGCGGCTCGTGCGGGGCGTTCTTCGGGAGATTCTCGAACAGGACAAGGAGATCACCGTCGTCTCCGAGGCCGCTAACGGGGCCGAGGCGGTGGAGAGATGCCTGAAGGACAAGCCGGACGTGGTTCTCATGGACGTCCAGATGCCCGTCATGGACGGCATAGAGGCCGTGCGGCGGATCATGGAATCGTGCCCTACGCCGGTCATCGTTCTTTCCGCCTCGGTTAATTCAAGCGAAACCCGTTCGGCCTTCGCCGCCCTGAACGCCGGCGCGATCGACGCAATCGCAAAGCCCCACGGAATAGTAAGCCAGGAAACCTTCGGCGCGATAGCCGACGACATCGTAAGCAGGATAAAGCTCTACAACCGCGTCGGCAAGAAGGGCAAGTGGGCGGCCGATTACGAGCAGAAGGTCGAGAGGATAAAGACCCCCACCCTATCCTCGAAGATAATCGGCATAGCCGCCTCGACGGGAGGACCGGGCTCGCTGGCCACCGTCCTCGGCGCGCTTAAAAACGATTTTCCCTGTCCCATCCTTATCGTCCAGCACATCACCGTCGGCTTCATGAAGGGGTTTTCGGAGTGGCTCGCCAGGGAGACCCAGCTTGAGGTCCATCTGGTGGAACACGCGATGCGTCTTGAGCCCGGCGTGGTCTACCTGCCGCCGGACGACCACCACCTCGAAGTCGCCAGAGGGTCGGTCACCCTCTCGGACAGCCCGCCCATACAGGGCTGCCGTCCCTCGGCGGATGTCCTTTTCACCTCGATGGCCAAGGAGTACGGCGAGCGCGCGGTCGCGGTGGTTCTGACCGGCATAGGGGCCGACGGCGCGGAGGGCGCGGCGGCGGTGCGAAAGGCCGGAGGAGAGGTCATCGCCCAGGATGAGGAAACCAGCATAGTTTTCGGGATGCCGAGGGCCGCCATAGAGCGCGGCGCGGCTACCCACATAGCGCCGCTTAACCGCATACCCTCTGTCCTGGCCGAGATTGTCGGCGGCGGCGGCGAGGAGGCGCAGGAGGGGGCGTTTTCCGAGAGGGAGTCGGTGCAGGAGGTACTTGTCGTAGACGACAGCCCCACCATGCGCGCGATGATCTACGACATCCTCGCCGCCAACGGCCACAGGGTCCGGCAGGCGGAGAACGGCAGGATAGCCCTTGAGGAAATAGCCCAGAAGGAGCCCGATCTCGTCGTCCTGGACGTTATGATGCCGGAGCTCGACGGCTACGCCGTCTGCAGGAGGCTCCGCGAGCACCACGGCTATATCCCCGTCCTCATGGTCACGGCGAAAGGAGCCGCCGAGGACCTCGTCAGGGGGCTGGAGGCGGGCGCGGACGACATAATCGCCAAACCCTTCGAGCCGATGGAGCTGGGCGCGAGGGTCTCCTCCCTGCTTCGCATAAGAGCCCTCCACCAGAGGCTCTACACGCAGAATCTCGAACTCGAATCCAAGAACAAGGAGCTTGAGAGGCTCGCCAAAGCCCTCAACCGGGCAAACAAGGAACTGACCCTCCTCAGCGTCACCGATGGCCTCACGAGGGCCTACAACCACCGCCATTTCCAGGAGCGCTTCAAGGCCGAGTTCGCCCGCGCCGAGCGCTACGGGACTTTCCTCAGCTGCGTCCTCATCGACATAGACCATTTCAAGAAGATAAACGACACCTACGGCCACCCGGTGGGGGATCAGGTCCTCATCCGCCTCGTAGAGATCTTGCAGGAGTCGGTGAGAAAGGAAGACCTCGTGGCGCGTTACGGCGGCGAGGAATTCGTCCTAATCCTGCCCGAGACCTCGGGGCCCAGAAGCCTCCTTCTGGCCAGACGCATAAGGGAGCGGGTCGAACGCGAGATGGTCAAGGTGGAAAACAACCTCTCGGTGCCTTTTACCGTAAGCCTCGGCGTCGCCTGCTACGAGCCCAACGGCGTCATTCACACCTCCGAAGAACTGATTTCAAAAGCGGACGCGGCACTCTATCGCGCCAAAGAAAATGGAAGAAACCGCGCAGAGCTGGCGTGACAGGCGTCTTTTATTATTCGCGGCCTTCGGCGCGGCGGTAGCCCTCTTCGGATTTCCGCCGGGGCGGTTGTGGCTTCTGGCCCTCCTCGCGCCCGCCCCGCTCATCGCCTTTAGCGTCCAGAACCCTCCGAAGGCCGCCGCCAGGGCAGGCTTCGCCTACGGCTTCGGCTTCTTTTCGGGGCTTATCTACTGGATAGCCTACACCCTTACCGTTTTCGGCTACCTCCACTGGGTCATCTCGGTGCCGATACTCCTTCTCTTCGTCTCCTATCTCGCCCTCTACCCGGCCCTTTTCTCCTTCGGCGTTTCGCGCCTCTCGGAAAACGGCGGGCCAAAGTGGGCGCTCGCGGCCGCCCCGATCCTCTGGACCGGGCTGGAGTGGGCGAGGAGCTACCTCTTTACCGGCTTCGGGTGGGGAGACATACCGCAGGCGCTCTGGCGTGAAAGGTGGGCGCTAGATCTCGCGCCCTCCGTCGGAGCGGGCGGCGTCCTTTTCCTCGCCCTCTGCCTGAACGTGGCCGCCGCCTGGCTCTTTTTGCCGGGGAAGGAAAAGAGGGCGTCGGCGGCCGCGCTGGCGGTGCCTGCGGCGGCGCTCACCGTCCTTGGCGTTTTGTACTCGACCGAAAAGCCCGCGAGCGAACTTGTGCGCAAGGGCGTGGCCGGAATCGTTCAGGGGAACATTCCCCAGGGCTCCAAGTGGGAGCCGACCCAGAACGACGCGATAATGAAGCGCTATCGCGACCTAACCCTGAAGCTGACCGGGGAGGGGAAGGCCGATTTCATCCTCTGGCCCGAGACCGCCGTGCCCGGCTTCGTCCAGTTCGATAATTTCGAGAAAAGGGCGGTCGAGGCGGCGGCAAAAGCGGCAAAGACTCCGCTTATCTTCGGAGCCCCTGCGGTGGAGGCCGTTCCCGGCGGCAAAAGGCAGGACCGCAACGGGGTCTTCTCGATTAGCGAGACCGGGGGTATACTGGGGCGGTACGACAAGGTGCACCTCGTCCCCTTCGGCGAATACGTCCCCCTCGCGGGGATACTGCCTTTCATCAGCAAGCTTACTCAGGCCTCCGGCGATTTTAGGCCGGGCACGGCGGTATTTCCGGTTCCCTTCGGCAAGGAGGGACTCAAAGCCGGGCCTCTGGTCTGTTTTGAATCGATCTTCCCCGAGCTGGCTACGGCGCAGGCCAAAGCCGGCGCTGAAATTCTCGTGGTGCTCACCAACGACGCCTGGTTCGGCAATACCTCCGCGCCGGAGCAGCATCTGGCCTATTCGGCGTGGAGGGCGGCGGAGAACGGGCTTTGGCTCGCGAGAGCCGCGAACACCGGGATAAGCGCGGTCTTCGACGGGCAAGGAGAGATGATCTCCTCCACGAAACTCGACGAAACGGTTTCCTTTCTGGCCGAGGTGGAGTACCGCAGGAGCGACGGCCTTTTGCAGTCGAAGCTCTCGCCCCTCACGGGCCCTTTTTCCCTCCTCTTGGCTATAGTGATTTATTCTGTTATCCTTCGCCCCTCCAAAAAACCCGGAAAAAAGGTCTAGAAATGTCAAGCGCCCAGAAAGTGGAAGAATTATCGAACCGTCTTCAGGATTTATGGAGGCATCTTTGACCTCGCCGACAAGGAAAAACGTCTGGCGAAACTCGACGAGGTGATGGCCAGCCCCGATTTTTGGGGCGATCAGGAAAAGGCCGGAGTAATCGGCAAGGAGAGGACTCGCCTCAAGACCGAGTTGGATCTCTGGAAAGCGCTCAACGCCGAGGCGGAGGACCTGAAAGTCGCCTTTGAGCTTCTGGCGGAGGGCGAAGACCCCGAGCTTCTGGCTGAAACCTCGACTCGGTGCGAAAAGCTCGAAGCGGAAGTCCACGCGATGGAATTTCACAAGATGCTCTCCGGTCCGCACGACCCGAACGACGCCATTCTCGACATAAACGCGGGCGCGGGCGGCACCGAGGCGCAGGATTGGGCCGGGATGCTCCTTCGCATGTACATGCGCTGGGGGGAGGACAGGGGCTACGAAGTCGAACTTATGGACAAGCTCGACGGCGACGAGGCGGGGATAAAATCCGCGACGATAGCTGTCGCGGGCCCTTACGCCTACGGTTACCTGAAGGCCGAGGCCGGGGTCCACAGGCTGGTCCGCATCAGCCCCTTCGATTCCCAGGCCCGCAGGCACACCTCTTTCGCCTCAGTGGCCGTTCTCGCCGACTCCGAGGAGGATTCCACGATAGAGATCGACGAGAAGGACCTGAAGATAGACGTCTTTCGCGCCAGCGGCGCGGGCGGACAGCACGTCAACAAGACCGAATCGGCGGTGCGGATCACCCACCTGCCTTCTGGAATCGTCGTCGGCTGCCAGTCGGAGCGCAGTCAGCACAAGAACCGCTCCAACGCCATGAGGATACTCCGGGCGCGCCTTCAGGAGCTCGAAGAGCGAAAGAGAGACGCCGAGCGCGCCGAGCGCGAGGTATTGAAAAAGGAGATCGCTTGGGGCAGCCAGATACGTTCCTACGTTCTCCAGCCCTACCAGAAGATAAAGGATCACCGCACGGGAATCGAGGAGGGAAATGTCCAGAAGGTTCTCGACGGGGGTATAGACGAATTTATCGAAGGTTTTCTTATCCGCTCTTCGCAAGGGGGGTAGCAGTTCCTTCGGCCCAATAAAAAACCGCGCTCCGGCGCGGTTTCAGATGTAGGGTGGGCTCGGCCCGCCAAGCAAATCCTGTCTGTGTAAACCGGTTTATGGTTGCGAGGCTCTGCCTCGCGCTCCTTGGTACTTCTTTTAGAAAGAAGTACCCAAGAAATCGGCCCGGAAGGAGCCGCTCGCTCTGCGAGCGACCGGTCGCTACGGCGGGGGCGTGAGGGGGCACCCGTTCGCTGCGCTCACTAAGACCCCCCCGCCGCCCTTTCCGCCTCCGCTCCCTGCGTCACCTACGGGCCACGGGGTGGAGACGAAAGGAAGGCTCGCCGATAAGCGGTGTGTGTTTGTTCGCTTATCGGCTCGAAGGTATTCTGTTACAACTATGTAAAAATCCACCTTGAAGTTCCCGGCGGCGGGGCCGCTTTCTTCTTATTTTTTCATCTCTTCGGCCCGCTTTTTGGCTTCTTCCTGGGCTTTTTGTTCTTGTTCCTTCATTTTTTTCGCGCGTTCGTAGGCGTTCGCCTGCTCGCGATCCTGCGTCTCTTGCATTTTCTGCATGCGAAGGCGCCACTCGTCCAGCTTCTTTTTCCTGTCTCCGCCGGTGGTCAGGGGGCCTTCGGACTGGGGTTCCGCAGGCGTTTCCGCGCTCGCGGCGGGGGTTTCGGACGGCGGCGGGCTGGCTTTCGCCGTTGTTTCCGCCTCAGCCGCGTTTGAAGGATCCGGGGCGAGCGGGCTTGCCGCTGCCTCGGGAGAGTACTGTTTGACGGGAGCAACTTCCTGCGCCTTGGGGGCGAAGTCCATGGTAGTGGCGGGTTCGTCAGGCTTTTTCGAGTCGACCTCTTTGGTCTTTAGCTGCCACTGCTTGATCTTGTCCAGCTTGCCGCGCTTGGGATCAACCGTTTCGGGTTTCGTAGGAGTGGTCTCCTGAGCGGTTTTCTCAGCGGCGGCCTTATCTTTGGCAAGCTGTTCAGCCGCTTCGAGATCGGTTTTTTCTTTCGCCAGCTTGTCGGCTGCGGCCTTTTCCCGGGCGAGCTTTTCAGCCGCCTCGCGGTCAGCCTTTTCTTTGGCTGCTTTCTCGGCGGCAGCCTTCTCAGCCGCAGCTTGTTCGGAAGCGACCTTCGCTTTGGCCAGCTTTTCAAGAGCCGCCTTTTCGGCCGCGGCTTTCTCGGCGGCTTCCTTCTCCGCGGCGGCTTTCGCCCGGGCCTGCTTTTCAGCCGCCTCAAGGTCGGCTTTTTCCTTGGCCAGCTTAAGGGCGTTCATCCTTTCGGTAACAGCCTTATCAGCGACGGCCTTCTCGGCAGCGGCTTTCTCAGCGACGGCCTTCTCGGCAGCGGCTTTCTCAGCGACGGCCTTCTCGGCAGCGGCTTTCTCAGCGACGGCCTTCTCGGCAGCGGCTTTCTCGGCGGCGGCTTTCTCGGCAGCGGCCTTCTCGGTAGCGGCCTTCTCGGTAGCGGCCTTCTCGGTAGCGGCCTTCTCAGCGGCGGCTTTCTCAGCGGCGGCTTTCTCGGTAGCGGCCTTCTCAGCGGCGGCTTTCTCGGCGGCAGCCTTCTCGGCGGCAGCCTTCTCGGCGGCAGCCTTCTCGGCGGCAGCCTTCTCGGCGGCTTCGCGTTCGGCTTTTTCCCTGGCAAGCCGGGCTGCAGCTTCGCGCTCCGCTTTTTCCTTCGCCGCCTTTTCTATCGCGGCTTTTTCTGCGGCGCTTTTCGCGTTGGCGGCTTCCCTGTCGGCCTTCAGCTTCGCGGCTTTTTCGGCCTCTATGCGTTCGGCCTTTTCCTTTGCGGCCTTCTCGGCGGCAGCTTTTTCAGCAGCAGCCTTCTCAGCAGCAGCTTTCTCAGCAGCAGCTTTCTCGGCAGCAGCTTTCTCGGCAGCAGCTTTCTCGGCAGCAGCTTTCTCAGCAGCAGCTTTCTCAGCAGCAGCTTTCTCAGCAGCAGCTTTCTCAGCGGCTGCCTTTTCAGCGGCTGCTTTCTCAGCCTCGGCTTTTTCTTTGGCGGCCTTTTCGGAGGCGGCTTCGCGCTCCTTTTTCTGCTTTTCCGCCTTCTCGGCGGCTGCCTTCTGGGCTTCCGCCTTGGCGGCTTCCTCGGGCTGGAGAAGCTTCAAGTCTTCGCCGGAGAGTTTCAGATCCTTGGGAGCGGGCGCAGGAACGGGAGCGGATGCGCTTCCACCGAGCAGATTGCGGGCTTCTCCCGCGGCTGCCTTTTCGACTTCGGCCTTGCGGAAATTCTCAAGAACCTCCAGAGCCTCTATGCGGTAGGGGGTGTCGCCGTAAATTTCCAGAAATTTTTCAATGGCAGTGGGAGACCCGGACTCTTCGGCCAGGGTCAGGGCGTCCGAAGCGGAACTGAGGTGGGCCGCGCGGGCTCGGGCCTTCTGCGCGAGAGGCGATTTAGGGTTTTTGTCGGCGAAGGTTTCGAGCGCCCCCACGGTGTCGGCCTTTGTCGCGGTGATATACTCCGCTTCTTCGCGGCCTCGCGCTTCGAGCCACTTGGCGCGCACCGTCCGTGCCTCCGGGGCCTGGGGGGAATCGGGATGGTTCTTCAGAAATTCGTCCATCTCCTCGGGAGCGCCGGAGGCCAGCGCCCGGCCGAAAGCGGACTGTATCTCGGCGTCCTGCCGGGATTTTATGTCTTCGTATTCCTTGAGGGCGCGAAGCTGTTCCCTGGCGCGGTCAGCGTAGTAGCCCGCCTCGTAGCGCGAAAGAAACTTCTCAAGCCCTTCTTTTGTCCCGTCGAGCACGGCGTTCTGAAAGGCTTGCCGCTCCTCCTCCTCTATCTTTTCGATGGATTGGCGGATGTGGGTGATAACGTTGGCCATGTCGCCCGCGCCCGGTTCGAGAAGCCTGTAGGCGTTCAGGTGGTAGAGAGCTTTCTGGTAACGCAGGGGGTCGTTTTCGAGGCGGTAGAAGTAAAGAATGCCGAGATTGTAATGAACGTCGCTGTAGCCGGGTTCCAGACGCAACGCTTCCATGTACTGCTTCTGGGCTTCCTCGTTCTGACGCCTGCTCTGGTATTCGTTTCCGGCGATCTTTCGTTTGACGGCTTCCGCCGACGGCATCGCCCAGGACGAGCCGCAGACTACCAGGGCGAGCAATGAGGCAGTAAATATTTTTCCCCGCATCGTGCAGGTTTCTCCCTTAATAAAAACTCACAAAACTAAACTCTTATATTACAGCATTCTAGGCGATGCGTCACTGCAATTACAAGGGAAAGGGCGTATATACGGGTGGAAATATGCCTTGACTGGGGGGTATTATTTCTTATAATTAGCCGCTCGCTAAATCCGCGAGCCAAGGAGTTACGGCTTGAATCCGAAAATGGTTAAGCTCGACACGATTCCCCCGGAGGGGAAGTCTCTGGAATTTACCGTTCCGGCTGACAGGATAATGCTGGAGCTTCACCAAAGAGAAGTTAAGGAAGTTCTCGGGTGCGGCGACATGGAAGTCTTCGCCACCGTAATGAAGTCCGGCCCGGACGTTTTCGTTATAGGAAAGTTCAGCGTGCCGGTGACGCTCTCCTGCGTCCGGTGCCTCGAAGAGTTTTCCCTGGTAATCAAGGAGAACGTCCACCTCGATCTCACCACGGAGCCTCTGGGGTTCGAGAACACGCCCGGAGAATTCGAGCTTTCCGCCGCCGAGCTGGAGGTAGACCATATCTCGGGCGACGGGATCAATCTCGAAGAGCTGTTCATCGAGCAGATGATCCTGGCGATACCGGAGCATCCGGTCTGCTCTCCCTCCTGCAAGGGGCTTTGCCCGAAGTGCGGCAAAAAGCAGGCGGTTTCAGGGTGCGGGTGCGAAAGCGCCCCGCCCTCCTCGCCTTTTGCGGTGCTGGCCGGGCTGAAACCAAAAAAATAAAGCGAATTTGTCTTTTCGGCAAAAAGTCTGGTATAAGTTACTTTCGGCTACGAGCTAAAAAAACCTACGAGGAGAAGTAAAAATGGCAGTCCCCAAAAGGCGGCAGTCGGTCACCCGACGCAACAAGCGCCGTTCACATCTGGCCCTTTCGGCTCCGAATCTGGACACCTGCCCGAAGTGCGGCGAGTCCAAGCTTTCCCACCACGTATGCCCCGCCTGCGGAACCTACAAGGGGCGCGAGGTGGTTGTAAAGGCTCCGGAGGCCGAGGAGTAACCTTCACTTCCGGGATGCGCAATGCGTATCGCATTGGATGCAATGGGGGGCGACAATGCCCCCGACGCGGCTGTCGACGGGGCGGTTCTGGCCGCCCGCAAAACCGGCAGCCATGTGATCCTTGTCGGCGATCGCGATCTGATCTACGAGCGGCTTGACCGCTACCGGCGGATCAGGCGGCTCCCAATCTCCGTACATCACGCTTCACAGATCGTAACGATGGAAGAATCTCCGGCTTCGGCTTTGCGGCAGAAGAGGGATTCCTCCATGCGGGTCGCGCTCGACCTTGTGCGCGAGGGCGAGGCGAACGCCGCGGTGAGCGCGGGCAACTCCGGCGCGTTCATGGCCAAGGCGATGCTCTCCCTGCGGCTCCTTGAAGGCGTCGAGCGCCCGGCGATAGCCACGCTCATGCCTTCAAAGCGCGGCTTCACCATAGTCCTCGACGTGGGCGGAAACGTAGAGTGCACCGCCAGGAACCTCGTCCAGTTCGCGGTGATGGGTGAGGTCTTCGCCCACGACGCTCTGGGGATAAAGTTCCCGAGAGTAGGGCTCCTCTCCAACGGCGGGGAGTCCTCCAAGGGCACGGAGCTGACGCGCGCGACCCACGAGATGCTGCGGGAGATGAGGCTAAGGTACATAGGCTACGTCGAGGGGCGGGACGTCTTCAACGGCGAGGCCGATGTGGTTGTTACCGACGGCTTCACCGGCAACGTTCTTCTCAAGGCGTCCGAGGGCGTCGCCTCCCTGATATCCGGGATGCTGAAGGAAGAGTACCAGAAGTCCTTTCTGGGCAGGGTCGGGTATTTCCTCTCCAAGGGGGTCTACGCGGCCATAAGAAAGAGGACGGACTACCGCGAGATAGGCGGAGCGCCCCTTTTGGGGGTCAACGGCGTGGCGATGATCTGCCACGGCTCTTCCGACGCTCAGGCCATAAAGTCCGCGATAACGGCGGCGGCGAGGTACGCCGAGCGCAGGCTCGAACTTCACATGATGGAAAAACTGAATGCGTGCGCTGACCAGGAAAAATGGGCCTCGACAAAAGAGCGCGGCTTCTGGAAGAATCCTTCCGAGAAATCCATCAACTCCTGAACGAAGGACATAAAAGGACATAATATGTGCGTAAACCTCCGGCGGGGGGCGATTCTGGGCACAGGGTCGGATATTCCCGAAAAAATTCTGACGAACAAGGATATCGAGAAGTTTCTCGATACCAGCGACGAGTGGATACGCGAGCGCACCGGCATCTGCGAGCGGCGCATAGCCGCCCCGGGCGACGCTACCAGCGACCTTTGCCTTCGGGCCTCCCGGAGGGCTCTCGACGCGGCGGGGCTCAAACCCTCGGACCTGGACCTGATTATCGTCGGCACCGCCACCCCCGACATGATGTTCCCTTCGACGGCGGTCATGCTGCAGCACAAGCTCGGGACCAAGGGGCAGATGGCCTTCGACATCAGCGCCGCCTGCAGCGGTTTCCTCTACTCCATGCTGATAGCCAACCAGTTTATCTCCACCGGCTTTTACAACCACGCCCTCGTCGTCGGGGCGGAGATTCTGAGCCGGGTGCTCGACTGGGACGAGCGTTCCACCTGTGTTCTTTTCGGTGACGGGGCCGGAGCCGTAGTCCTCGGCCCCACCACCGAAGAGGGCAGAGGGATACTCGGCGCCGCTGCCTCCTCGGACGGCTCCACCTGGCCCCTTCTGAACCAGCCCGCGGGAGGCAGCCGCATTCCCGCTTCACTGGAATCCGTGCAGGGAAAACTCCACACCCTTAAGATGCAGGGCAACGAAGTCTTCAAGATGGCCGTCCGGTCCATGCTTTCGATGGCCGACGAAGCCCTGAAGGATGCGGGAATGGAGCCCTCCGGGATCGACCTTTTGATACCCCATCAGGCCAATCTCCGGATTATCGAGGCGATGGGAAAGAGACTCGATATTCCGGGAGAGCGGATCTACGTCAACGTGCACAAGTACGGCAACACCTCGGCCGGGTCCATCCCGATAGCCCTCGACGAAGCCGTGAGGGAGGGAAGGGTGAAGCCCGGCGACAAGATTCTTCTCGACGCCTTCGGCGCGGGGGCTACCGCCGTGGCAGCCGTGGTGGGTTGGTAGAATCGCCTTGCGCCTTGGCGGACGCTCCTTTAGAATTACCGTCTGATTAAAACCGGGGTAATTCGCTTTATTGCCTGAGTGGGAAAAGATGACTTACGCATTGGTATTTCCCGGCCAGGGCTCGCAGTACGCGGGCATGGGTCTGGAACTCGCTAAACAATACCGCGAAGCGCAGGCGGTCTTCAAAGAGGCCGACGCCGCCCTTGGAAGACCCCTGTCGTCGCTCATAGAAAACGGCCCCAGGGAAGAGCTGGCGCTCACCTGGAACACCCAGCCGGCGATACTCACCGCCTCGGTTGCGGTTTTCCGCGCCCTTTCTTCGCGGGTCTCGCTTCGTCCGATAGCGATGGCCGGCCACTCCCTCGGGGAGTACTCCGCGCTGGTGGCCTCCGGAGCGATGGAATTTTCCGACGCCGTGAGAATAGTCGAAAAGCGCGGGCAGTTCATGCAGGAGGCGGTTCCGGTGGGAGAAGGCGCGATGTACGCCGTTCTCGGCCTTGACACCGCCAGGGTCGAGGCGATATGCGCCGAGCACTCCACCGGAGGCAAGCTCGCGGCGGTGGCCAACGACAATTGCCCCGGCCAGGTCGTGATCTCCGGCCACGCCGACACCCTTTTGAAGGTCGCGGAGGCGCTCAAGTCCGCCGGCGCGAAGCGAGCGGTAAAGCTCGAAGTCAGCGCGCCTTTCCACTGCTCGCTGATGAACCCGGCGGCCGAAAAACTCGCCGGTGAGCTTGCGAAGGTAAAATTTTCAACCCCCATATTCCCCGTCGTCGCCAACGCGGACGCCAAAAGGAATACGGATTCGGCGAGGATACCCGAACTGCTCCGCAAGCAGGTGTTTTCGCCGGTACTCTGGCAGGGCTGCGTTAAGGCTCTTTCCGAAATGGGGGCGGACACCTTCATAGAGGTCGGGCCTGGCAAGGTCCTTAGCGGCCTTATAAAGCGCATCGAGGAAAAAGCCGCGGTCCTTAACGTAGAAAACGCCGAGACCCTCGACGCCTGCATAAAGGTTCTGTAATGATCGATCTGAGCCAGAAAACAGTCCTCGTCACCGGCGCCAACCGCGGCATCGGCTTTTCCATAGCGTCCAGGCTCGCGGGTCTCGGGGCCAAGGTCGCGCTGACGGCCAGAAACCTCGATTCGGCGAAGGAAGCGGCGCAGAAGCTGGGCGGCGACACTCACCCCTTCGCCCTGGACGTGACCGATGGAGAATCTGTGACGAAAGCAGCCTCAGACATCATCGCGGCGCTGGGCAAGGTGGACGTTCTCGTCAACAACGCCGGGATAACCCGCGACAATCTCGCGATGCGGATGAAAAAAGAAGAGTGGGACGCGGTAATCGACTCGAACCTCACCGGCGCTTTCCGCTGCGTGCAGGCGTTCCTCCGGCCGATGCTGAAGAACCGCGGCGGTTCGATAATCAACATCACCAGCGTGGTGGCGGCGACCGGCAACCCCGGCCAGCCGAACTACT
Organism: bacterium; assembly: GCA_004322275.1. NCBI lineage: Bacteria > bacterium. The sequence continues at coordinate 70,068 of SCTA01000019.1, read as the reverse complement.
GCGCCGCCAAGGCGGGCCTCGAAGGCCTTACCCGCTCGCTGGCGCTCGAATATTCCGGAAAGGGGCTTCGCGTCAACTGCGTCGCCCCAGGCTTTATCGAAACCGACATGACCGCCGCCCTCAAGGAAGAGCAGAAGGCGGCTTTTTTAACAAGGATTCCGCTTGGCCGGTTGGGCACGGGAGAGGATATCGCGAACATGGTCGCCTTTCTCGCCTCCGACGCTTCGGGCTACATCACCGGCCAGGTTATTCACGTCAACGGGGGCCTTTACCTGTCCTGATGCCCCAAAATTTGTTTGAAGAGGTAAAAAATGAGTGCGAACATTGAAGAAACCGTAAAGAAGATCATTGCCGAGCAGCTTGACGTCGATATCGCGAAAGTGACTCTCGAAGCAGGCTTCCAGGAGGATCTTGGCGCAGACAGCCTCGACACCGTCGAGCTGGTCATGGCCCTTGAAGATGAATTCGACCAGGAAATCCCCGACGAAGACGCCGAGAAGATCCGCACCGTCGGCGACGCGGTAAGCTACATCAAGTCCAAGCTGGAAGGCTGAGGACTTACCGGAAGATCAATGTTCACCCTGTCTTAGGGAGGGGAGCCGCCCCAAAGCGACTCCCTTCCCTAAGTGAACCCGCTTAAGGCGGGTTTATGGAGGATTCTCGTGGCCGACAATAGAGTGGTCGTGACCGGGCTGGGGTGCGTTTCGCCCCTGGGGCTCGATGTGGAATCAACGTGGGAAGCCTGTCTGGCGGGTAAAAGCGGCGTAGGCAACATTACCAAATTCGACGCCTCCGGGTTCAAGACCCGCATCGCCGCCGAGGTCAAGGGGTTCGACCCGACCGTCTGGATAGACAGGAAAGAAGTCAAAAAGATGGATACCTTCATCCAGTACGCCATCGCGTGCTCTTCGATGGCGCTGGATGACGCCGGTTTCAAGGTCGATCCGGAAAACGCCGAGAGAGTGGGCGTCTACATAGGCGCGGGTCTCGGCGGACTTCCCGAGATCGAGCGCCAGAAGAAGATAATCGATGAAGAAGGGCCCAGGAGAGTCAGCCCCTTCTTCATACCGATGGTCATCGTCAACCTCGCTCCCGGCTACGTCGCTATGCAAACCGGGGCGAAGGGGCCGAACATGTCCATCGTCTCCGCCTGCGCCACCGGCGCGCACTGCATAGGAGAGGCGGCCCACGCCATAAGGCGCGGCGACATCGACGTTGCGATAGCGGGCGGGGCGGAATCGACGATAACCCCCCTCGGCGTCGGCGGCTTCAACGCCCTTCGCGCTCTTTCGACCCGCAACGAGGAGCCGGAGAGGGCCAGCAGGCCCTTCGACAAGGACCGCGAAGGCTTCGTCATGGGCGAGGGCGGCGGCATTCTCATCATTGAATCTCTGGAGCACGCCCAAAAGAGAGGCGCCACCATCTACGCCGAACTGGCCGGTTACGGGGCCACCTGCGACGCCTATCACATAACCTCGCCCGACCCCCAGGGGGACGGCGCGGCGCGCTGCATGAAGATGGCGATGAGAACCGGAGGGGTCACGCCCGGGGAAGTGGACTACATAAACGCCCACGGCACCTCCACGCCGCTGAACGACTATTTCGAGACTCTGGCGATAAAGTCGGTCTTTGGCGAGCGCGCGGGGAAGCTCATGATAAGCTCCACCAAGTCCGTCACCGGCCACTGCCTCGGCGCGGCCGGCTCAATGGAGGCGATCTTCTCGGTTCTCGCCATCAGGGACTCCATCGTCCCCCCCACCATGAACTACGAAACGCCCGACCCGGAATGCGACCTCGATTACGTGCCCAATGTCGCGCGAAAGGCCGAGGTAAGGGCGGTGCTCTCCAATTCCTTCGGCTTCGGCGGCACCAACGCCACGCTGCTCTTCAAGAAATTCAGTTGAGGTAGGATTATGTTACTCATCGCAAGCGACCACGGCGGATTCGAGGCCAAGGAGGCCATAAAGAGGCACCTTGAGAGCACGGGGGAGACGGTAGTCGATCTCGGCACTACCGGCACCGAATCGGTGGACTACCCCGATTTCGCCGTAAGACTGGCCCGCAGGGTCTCGGAGGATTCCGGCCTTAAAGGGATTCTGATCTGCGGCACCGGCATCGGCATGTCCATCGCCGCGAACAAGGTTCCCGGCGTGCGCGCCGCGCTTGTAGCCGACGAATTCAGCGCAAAAATGGCCAAAGAGCACAACGACGCCAACGTGATCGTCATCGGCGGCCGCACAACCTCCACCGAGAATGCCCTTAAATTCGTGAACATATGGCGAAGCGCCGCCTTCGAGGGCGGCAGGCACGAAAAGCGCATCGCCAAGATAGCCGACATGGAAGGGCTTTACGGGGCGGGCCGCTGCCTCGGGGTCACCGACCCGGACGTCTTCGAGGCGATTCAGGGAGAGGTCAGGCGAGAGGAGGACACCATTGTCCTCATCGCCTCCGAAAACTACGCCTCCGAAGCCGTCATGCAGGCTCAGGGCTCCGTCTTCACCAACAAGTACGCCGAAGGCTACCCCGGAGCCCGCTACTACGGCGGGTGCGAATACTCCGACAGGGTCGAGCGGCTTGCGATTGAGCGGGCGAAGCTCCTCTTCGGGGCCGACCACGCCAACGTGCAGCCGATCTCGGGGTCCGCCGCGAACATGGCCGCCTACTACGCCCTCCTCGGCCACGGCGACTCGATAGTCTCCATGTCGCTGGCCCACGGCGGACACCTCACCCACGGCGCGAAGGTCAGCTTCTCCGGCCGCCAGTACTCCATCTTCCACTACGGCGTCGAGTCTTCCACCGGCATTATCGATTACGACAAGATGGAAACGCTGGTGAGGGAGGCGAAGCCGCGCATGGTGGTGGCGGGGGCAAGCTCCTACTCCCGCACCCTCGACTTCCCGCGCTTTCGCAAGATAGCCGATTCCGTCGGGGCATACCTTATGGTTGACATGGCCCACATCGCCGGGCTGGTCGCCGGAGGTTCCCACCCGAGCCCGGTCCCCCACGCCGACATAGTTACCTCGACCACCCACAAGACCCTTCGCGGGCCGAGGGGCGGGCTGGTCCTTTGCCGCAGCGCTCACGCCGCCGCCGTGGACAAGGCCGTCTTTCCCGGGCTTCAGGGCGGGCCGCTGGTCCACACCATCGCGGCCAAGGCGGTCGCCTTCAGGGAGGCGATGGGCTCCGCCTTCAAGGAATACGGCTCCAGAATAGTCACCAACGCCCAGTCTCTGGCCGAAAACCTGAAGAAGGCCGGTTTCGAGGTGGTCAGCGGAGGGACGGACAACCACCTCTTCCTCCTCGACCTCTCCGGCAAGGGTCTCACCGGCGACGCGGCGGAGAAATCCCTCGACCGCGCCGGTATAACGGTAAACAAAAACGCCGTCCCCTACGACAAGCTTCCTCCCACAGTCACCAGCGGAATCCGCATCGGAACCCCCATAGTCACAACCCGGGGGATGGGCGTGGACGAGATGGACAAGATAGCCTCTCTCATCATCCGCGTCCTTGAAAACGTGGGCGACGCCAAAACCGAGGCCGAGGTGAGAGGCGAAGTGCTGGACCTTTGCAGAAAGTTCCCCTTTTACTCCCACCTTATGCGGGCAGAGCGCATCTGCTGAAGGAAAACGAGAACTTGCCCCGTCCCTCCTGGCATGAATATTTTTCGGAGATAACCTCCCTCGTGGCGAAGCGCTCCACCTGCACCAGAAGGAAGGTAGGAGCGATACTGGTCAGGGACAAGAGGGTGCTGGCCACCGGCTACAACGGCGCTCCCTCCGGGGTCTCCCACTGCATCGACGTGGGGTGCCTGCGCGACCAGCTTGGGATACCCTCCGGGCAGCGCCACGAGCTCTGCCGCGGGCTCCACGCCGAGCAAAACGCCCTCATTCAGGCCGCCCGCTACGGGCTGGCGATGGAGGGCTCCGACCTCTACTGCACCAACCTTCCCTGCATCATCTGCACGAAGATGATAATCAACGCCGGGATACGCCGCGTCTATTACATGGAAGGTTACGCCGACGAAATGAGCCTCGCCATGCTGACCGAGGCGGGGGTCGAACTGATTAAAATTTGAAGCTGATACCGACGATACCTTTGGAGGTGTGAGTTGCGCTGCCCATATTGCCAGGAAAACCACGACAGGGTCATTGACTCGCGCACCGCCAAGGAAGGCGACGTCATCCGCCGCAGGCGCGAGTGCGAAGCCTGTAACCGGAGGTTCACCACCTACGAGCGGGTGGAAGAGATTATGCCCCTTCTCGTCAAGAAGGACGGCTCCCGCGAACCCTACGACAGGCAGAAGATAGTCTCCGGCCTCCAGAAAGCCTGCGAGAAGCGGCCCATCTCCGCCCAGACGATTCAGGAGATAGCCGACCGCATCGAACACGAGATACAGGAAAAGGGCGCGCGCGAGGTCGAGACGCGGGAGGTCGGCGAGGCGGTGATGAAGGAGCTTCGCAACCTCGACGGAGTGGCCTACGTCCGCTTCGCCTCGGTCTACAGGGATTTTCGCGATCTCGACGAGTTCATGACCACCCTTAGGGACCTTCTGAAATAATGAGCCGGAGGGCCGACGAGCTTTACATGGGGCTGGCCCTCGAACTGGCGAAAAAGGGTGTAGGCAAGACCTCTCCGAACCCGGCCGTCGGCGCGGTAATCGCCAGGGACGGCGCGGTTGTCGGCAGGGGTTATCACCGCTTTCCCGGCGGCCCCCACGCCGAAATCGAAGCGCTGCGCGGGGCGGGCGAAAAGGCGAGGGGGGCGGATATGTACGTTACCCTCGAACCCTGTTCACACTTCGGCAAGACTCCTCCCTGCGCCGACGCCATAATCGCTGCCGGAATCAAAAGGGTCGTCGCCGCAATCGAAGACCAAAACCCCCTCGTCGCCGGAAGCGGCCTTCAAAAGCTCCGCTCGGCGGGGCTGGAGGTGGAGACGGGGGTTTTGCGGGAGGAGGCGGGGCGGCTGAACGAGGGGTTCTTCCTCTCGGTGACTAAAAAGCGCGCTTTCGTGCATTTAAAGCTTGCCGCCACCCTGGACGGAAAGATCGCTACCAGCGCCGGAGACTCGAAGTGGGTCTCGTCGAAAGAGAGCAGGCGGCTGGTTCACCTCCTTCGCAAGCGGTGCGGGGCGGTGATGGTGGGGGCCGGGACCGCGAACCGCGACGATCCGAAACTCACCGTCCGGCTTCCGGAGAGCGAAGAGGAGGAGACCCTGCGGGCCGTCATAGACAGCAGGCTGGAGGTCTCTCCCTCGCTCCGGATGTTCGGGGAGGGCAGGGCGGGGAACACCCTCGTCTTTTGCGCCCCGGACGCTGACAAGAAGCTGGAAGAAGCTCTCGCGGCCAAGGGCGCGAGGGTGTTTCGCGCGGGGACCGGCGGCGCGATGGATTTAAGGGCGGTTCTGGAAAAAATCTACTCTCTCGGCCGCATGGAAGTTCTCCTCGAAGGAGGGGCGCGCACCGCGCGGGAGTTTCTTGCGGCGGGGCTGGTGGACAGGTGCCATTTCTTCTACTCGCCCCGGATGCTCGGGGGAGAAGGCGTGCCGATGTTCTCCGGCGAGGGACCAAAGCTCATGTCCGCCGCCGTCGGGCTCTCGGAAGTGGAGGTTTCGCGCGCGGGTGAAGACCTCTACGTAACCGGCCGTATCGGGGAGTAAGCTTATGTTCACCGGAATAGTCGCCGACGTGGGCAGGATGGTTTCCTCGAAGGTTCTCTCCTCGGGAAGGAAGATGCGCTTCGAGACCTCCCTTCCGACCGCTGATTTTATCCTCGGCGAGTCGATAGCGGTCAACGGGGTCTGCCTGACGGTGGACGGAATCGGCGATAATTATTTCGAGGCGGGCGTGAGCCCCGAGACCCTGAAAAAGTCGAATCTCGGCGGGCTTTCCCCCGGCTCCGGAGTCAATCTCGAAAGGGCGCTTCGGCCGATGGACCGGCTCGGAGGCCACTTCGTCACCGGCCACGTAGACGGTGCGGGAAAACTTCTCTCCCGTAAGAGGGAGGGCGAGTTTGAGACCCTGACCTTCTTTGCGCCCCCGGAGGTCTCGCGCTATCTTGTGCTAAAGGGTTCCGTCGCCGTTGACGGAGTTTCCCTTACGGTCGCTTCGATTGCGGGCGAAGGCTTTTCGGTCGCGCTGATACCGCACACCCTTTCGCGGACCACCCTCGACGGAAAAAAGCCGGGCGAAGCGGTAAACCTCGAAGCTGATATACTTGGAAAATACGTGGAAAAGCTCCTCGGCCGGGAACGCGCCGGGGGCGGGCTGACCATGGAAAAACTTGCCGAAGCGGGCTTCTTCGGATAGCCCCGGACTAAAAAGGCTGAAGACTGAATGCCGATAAAGAGAGTTGAAAAGGCGCTGGAATATTTCCGCGCCGGGAAGATGGTCATAATCGTCGATGACGAGGACCGCGAGAACGAGGGCGATCTCGCCATGGCCGCCGAACTGGTGACGCCCGAGGCGATAAATTTCATGGCCAAATACGGGCGCGGCCTCATCTGCATCGCCATGACCGAAGCCCGCTGCGATTTTCTCGACCTTCCCCCGATGGTGCGCGACAACACCAGCTCCTTCCAGACAGCCTTCACCGTCTCCATCGAAGCGAGGACGGGAGTCACCACAGGCATCTCCGCCGCCGACCGCGCACACACCATAAAGGTCGCCGTCGCCGACGAGACCACCGCCAAGGACCTCGCCCGCCCCGGCCACATCTTCCCCCTTCGCGCCCGTTCCGGCGGCGTCCTCGTCCGCACAGGGCAGACCGAGGGGTCGGTCGATCTAGCGAGGCTCGCGGGGTTAAAGTCCGCCGGGGTCATCTGCGAGATAATGAAGGACGACGGCTCGATGGCCAGAATGCCCGAGCTGGAGAAATTCTCGAAAGAGCACGGCATCCCCATCGTCTCCATCGCGGACATCATAGAATACCGCCTCCGCAAAGAGTGCCTGGTGAGAAGGGCCGCCTGCGCCCGGCTGCCCACGGCTTTCGGCGGCGAATTCCAGACGATTATCTACGAAAACGACGTGGACAACCTCCTCCACGTGGCGCTGGTCAAGGGCGAGTGGGAGGAGGACGAGACCGTGCTGGTGCGCGTCCACTCAGAGTGCCTGACCGGCGACGTCTTCGGCTCCCAGCGCTGCGACTGCGGCGACCAGCTTCACGCCGCGATGAGCATGATAAAAAAAGAGGGCAAGGGAGTAATCGTCTACCTCCATCAGGAGGGCAGGGGCATCGGCATAGTCAACAAGATACGGGCCTACGCCCTTCAGGACGAGGGGCGCGACACCGTCGAGGCCAACGAGGAGCTCGGGTTCGCCGCGGACCTTCGCGATTACGGCATCGGAGCCCAGATACTTCTGGATCTCGGCGTAAAGAAGATGCGCCTCATGACAAACAACCCGCGCAAGATCGTCGGCATCGAGGGTTACGGCATAGAGGTGGTGGACAGGGTCCCGATAATCATCGAGCCCCTTCCCGACAACGAGCGCTACCTTTCAACCAAGAAGCAAAAACTTGGACATATGATTTAACGAGGGAAAAATGGTCTCATTCGTCGAAGGAAAACTTTCGAGCCAGGGGCTGAAATTCGCCCTTGTCGTCTCTCGCTTCAACAGCTTCATCACCGACAGGCTGGTCGAGGGCGCGGTAGACGCGATAGTCCGCACCGGCGGCGACAGCGCGCAGATAAAGGTCTTCAAGGTCCCCGGCGCTTTCGAGATACCGCTGGTGGCCAAAAAAGTGGCCGAGTCGGGCAAGTTTGACGGCGTCTGCTGCCTCGGAGCGGTCATACGTGGCTCCACCCCCCATTTCGACTACGTGGCGAGCGAGGTATCCAAGGGCGTGGCGCAGGTCTCCCTCCAGACGGGAACCGTCGTCTCCTTCGGCGTCCTCACCACCGACACCCTCGAACAGGCGGTGGAGCGGGCGGGCTCGAAGGCCGGAAACAAGGGTTCGGAAGCCGCTATGGCGATGATCGAAACCGTAAATCTTCTTCGCGCCGGAGTCTGATTAGTTGGGAACACGCCATTTCACCCGCCAGCTTGCGGTGCAGGCCCTCTACGCGCTCGACGCCAACCCCCTTCTCGGCGTCGAAGGCGCGCTGTCTGTCGTTCTCGCCGAGGTGAGCGAGGAGCAGAGCGCCGACCAGTCCCGCCTCGGGGAGCTCGTGCAGGGAGCCTGGGGCGAAAGGAAGCGGATTGACCCGCTCGTCGAAGAGGCCAGCAAAAACTGGAAGCTTTCGAGGATGGACAGGGTCGATCGCGCCATCCTGCGCCTCGGCGCCTACGAGCTGGCGGTGAGAAGCGACGTGCCCGCGCCGGTGGTCCTCAGTGAGGCCGTGGAACTGGCAAAGGAGTTCGGAAGCCCCGATTCCCCCGCCTTCATAAACGGCATTCTCGACCGGGTGGCCCGCGAAAGCCGCCCCGAAGAAGTGAGGAAGGGTTAGCACTGTCTTAAGATGAGAACCATAAGGCCCCACAGGCTTTTGGCGGCCTGGTTTGTGCTGATGTGCGCCTTCGACATCGGCGTCCTTTTCCTGAACCGCATCCTCGAAGCCGACATCCTGCCGGAACCCACAATGGCGGAATTCCGCTGGACGGTCTTCTACGCCTTCTTGCAGCTTCTCGCCGCGTTCAATCTCTGGCGCTCGGACCCTTTCGGCTGGCACGTCGGACTTTTCGCCACCATTTTGAGGTTGCTTGAGGGCACCATCTGGGAGTTCATGAACCCCCTGCCGGGGGCGGCGCTTCTGGCCACAGGAGTCGGGCTCATCTACCACGGCTACATACTCACCGCCCTCGATTCAAAATCCCTCCGAAGGATCTTCCCGAACCGCAAGGGGCCCTTCGCGAAGCTCGGCGATCTGTCGATGGCGCTCCGCATCGCGGGGGCTTCGGTGACCTTTTACCACTTCGCCGGTTTTTTCGGCGGGGTCGTCCCCCCGCTTCTCTGGTTCGCCTTTCGCACCCGCGAGGCAATGGACGCCGGGAAAGCCGGCAAGTAAAAACTCCCCACAACGTCCCGCCGTTAAATCCCGCTAAAATCCGAAGCAAATTTAAAAAGGGCCAAAGCAAAGTCCGGGTTCTCTTGCGTTTTCCCAATCAGGGGGTATTCCTTAAGAAAACCGCTTGATTGAGGTGAAGGTAATGATCAGAGACATGGGGTGCGCCGGAAAAGCCGGCATAGACAGGAGAATTCACCCGCGATGCATGATGCTCTCCGGCGTTGCGAAGTGCAGCGCGGGCGGCCGCGTAGTGTCGGGTTACGCCATGAACCTGAGCCGGGGAGGGATATTCATCGCCACCTCCGAAGACATAGCGATCGGCGATATCTTCAACGTCGAATTTTCCCTGCCCGGAGACCGCGGCCTTGTCTACACCTGCGAGGCCCAGGTGGTCTGGAAGCGGGGTTATCGGCCCGACCAGAACTTTATAGCGGGCGTTGGGCTTAAGTTTCTAAACCTCCCCAAAGAAGACGCCGATACGATAGACAGGTGGGTGGAGCAGGAACTCTCCAAGGGGAATGAAGCGGGGGAGTAGCGTTAGTTGTTTTGTGTCGTTAGCCGCGAAGCGGTGTAACGCACCACTTTTCCTTCGTCATTCCCGCGGATGCGGGAAACCAGTGACTTTTGTGTGTTTCGCACGTTTACCCTTTGCGGGGCTTGGCGCGCCCCGCACCCGCGCCCCACTTTTTGTCGAAAAAGTGGGACAAAACTCGGCCCGGAAGGTTCCGCTCGCTCTACGAGCGACCGGTCGCTGCGGCGGGGGCGTGAGGGGGCACCCGTTCGCTACGCTCACTAAGACCCCCCCGCCGCCCTTTCCGCCTCCGCTCCCTGCGTCACCTACGGGCCACGGGAAGGACGAAAGGACGGCTCGCCGATAAACAGGATAATTCTATGTTATCGGCTCGAAGGTATTTTTTCTACATGTATCTCAAAATAGCTGTAGAGAAACTACCTTCGAGCAAATGAGCAACAATTACCTTGCTCATTTGCGAGCCTTCTTTTCGTTCCCCTTCGGGGCCCGTACGCGGCGCAACGAGTGGAGGCGTCGGGCCGGCGCGGGGTCTTAACGGAGCGAAGCGCAGTGGGTGCCCCGTACGGCCCAGCCGGAACGAAGTGGTCGCGCTTTTTAAAGCGCGAGCGACGGGTCCGGGCCGATTTCTTGGTCACTTCTTTCTAAAAGAAGTGACAAGGGGCGCGGGGCGAAGCCCAGCAAGTGTATAATTACATTAATGTTTTTAAATAATGGTGGGCCGAGCCCGCTCTACGCGACTTTTTTTTGCATAAGCCTCCCCATGCTTTGCCGCTGTTGCCAAACTTCGGGTCTTCGGTGTATGCGTTTATCAATAAAACATTGGTAATCCAGAAGCCATTGTTCTAGATCCGGTGTCATAAAATGGTGTTTCTCTAGAAAGGCCTTGATTTCTTTCGATGTCGGAATCTTCTCAATTCCCCCTGAACGTAAGGCTTTCCATTCTTTGTGGACTTCTGGAATATCTCCATCAGGAATGGTACTGCCTCCAAGAATAAAGAATAAATAGTCGTATTCAATGAACTTGTTCCACTCACGGAGCACTTCTTGGCACTCGGAGTTAGGTATGCCAACTTTTTTCATTACATCGAGAATTGAATTCTTTATCTCTTCCTCTTCTATATCCGAATAACCTCCGAGTCGTCCGCTCCGCTTCACTAGTGACAGGGTTACCATGCCAACGTGCTTTGCCAGCGCTTGAAGTTCACTCAGAGTAACCTCTGCACGTTGGAGTACGTCTCTCGTCTTCGCCTCTACTCCTGTTCCAGTAGCTTTGAATTCAGAGACCCTGTCTATGTTTGCTATGAGCAGCAGTACAACAAATGAAAGGAACCCGACAGCGAGGACACTAGTTTTTCCACTGAAGCCTGCCAAAAGGCTTATACCCAATGTAATTAGGCTAGCGATTGTAAGCCAGACTTTCATATATAAATTCCTCTTAAACAGAATATGTTATTTCGTACCGATTTGCTCATTACGAGAACAGCCCGTAGGTCTGGTGGAGCGTAGCGATACCCGACTATTACAAGGCTTGCGCTGATGTGTTGTTGGGTTTCGCTGCGCTCAACCGCAACCTACATTTACACCTAATCCAGCCTCTGGGTTCCCGCCTTCGCGGGAATGACGACCTAAAGACTCTATAAATCAACCGCACTCCGAGTAACCACAGCTCCTGCAAAGCAAGCAGCCTTCTTCATGTTCCACCGCATCCCCGCATTCCGGGCACGCTCCGACCTGGGAGAAGGGTTTTTCGACTTCGCCGGTGGGGTTGTAGTGTTTCTGGACGGCGAGGGCGAGCGCATCGGCGCAGGAGAGGACCCGGCCGGGGCCGAAGCCGAAGGGCTTGTGGCAGCTTATGCCGCGAAGGTTCTTTACCACCTCTTCTACATCGACGCCGAAGCGCCAGGAGAGGGAGACGAGCCTGCCGAGCGCCTCGCACTGGCTCGCGGCGCAGCCGCCCGCCTTGCCCATCGTGGTGAAGACTTCAAAGAGGCCGCAGTCGTCTTCGTTTATGGTGATGTAGAGGGGGCCGCAGCCGGTGCGCATCTGGTAGGTCTTGCCGACCAGCACCTGCGGGCGGTCACGCTTTTGCGGCCTACTGTCGGCCGCGGCTGAGGAAGGGGGGCAGCACTCTTTCCTTTCCTCGCTGCCGATATTCAGCACCTGCCCCTCGCGGGATTTGTCGCGGTAGATGGTGACGCCCTTGCACCCGAGCTTGTAGGCGAGCCGGAAGACCTCGGCCACCTCTTCTCTGGTGGCGTCTTCGGGGAAGTTGACGGTCTTGGATACCGCATTGTTGGTCTGGGCCTGGTAGGCGGCCTGCATGCGTATGTGCTCTTCGGGGGTGATGTCGTGGGCGGTGATGAAGATCTTTTTGGCGGTCTCGGGCACGCCTTCGAGGTGTGAAAGGGATTCGCCCTTCGCGAGGCGCTTCATCAACTCCTCGGAGTAGTACCCGCCCTTTTTCGCCGCCGCCTCGAAGACGGGGTTTATCTCCAGCATTTCGGTGCCGTCCATAACGCGGCGGATGAAGGCCAGAGAGAAGAGAGGTTCGATGCCGCTAGAGCAACCGGCGATTATCGAGATGGTGCCGGTGGGTGCGATGGTGGTGCGGGTGGCGTTTCTTACTCCCTTTTTGTTTTTGCCGCCGTAGATCGAATTCGGGAAGTTGGGGAAGGGTCCGCGAACCTCCGCCAGCTTCTGCGAGGCCCTAAGCGCCTCGTCGTCGATGAATTTCATCAGCTTCGCGGCGAGCCTAAGGGATTCTTCGGAGCCGTAGGGCACGCCGAGCATGTAGAGAAGGTCCGCCCACCCCATCACGCCGAGGCCGATCTTGCGGTTGGAGCGGGTCATCCGCTCGATTTCCGGGAGCGGGTAGCGGTTTATCTCGATTACGTTGTCGAGGAAGTGAACCGCCTTGTCCACGGTCTTTCGCAGCTTGTCCCAGTCCACCTGCCCGGATTTTTCCATCTTCGCGAGGTTTATCGAGCCGAGGTTACAGGATTCGTAGGGAAGCAAGGGCTGTTCGCCGCAGGGGTTGGTCGCCTCGATGGGGCCGACCGCCGGGGTGGGGTTGTCGCGGTTCATCCTGTCGATGAAGACTATGCCCGGCTCGCCGGAGCCCCAGGCGGACTGGATAATCTGGTCGAAGACGTCGCGGGCGCGAAGCTTTTTGGTCACCTCGCCGTTTCTCGGGTTTATAAGGTCGTATTCGTCATCGGCCTGTACCGCCTCCATGAAGGCTTCGGTTATGGCGACCGACAGATTGAAGTTGGTGAGGAGGGATTTGTCGGATTTTACCGCGATGAACTCCTCTATGTCCGGGTGATCGACGCGCAGTATTCCCATGTTTGCCCCGCGCCGCGTCCCGCCCTGCTTTATCATCTCGGTGGCAGTGTCGAAGACCTTCATGAAGCTGATGGGGCCGGAGGAGACGCCGTTGGTGGAGCGCACCACGTCGCTCTTGGGCCGTATCGAGCTGAAGGAAAAGCCTGTGCCGCCGCCGGACTTGTGGATGAGGGCGGTGTTCTTGACCGCCTCGAAGATCGATTCCATCGTATCGCCGACGGGAAGGACGAAGCAGGCCGAGAGCTGTCCCAGTTCTCTTCCCGCGTTCATCAGCGTCGGGGAATTGGGCAAAAACTCCAGAGAGGCCATCATGTCGTAGAAGAGCTCCGCCACCGCTTCGGCGTCGGCCTTCTTGTCGTAGTTGAGGTCGCCCTGGGCCACGGCCCAGGCGACGCGGGCAAGCATCTCGGAGGGAGTCTCCAGCACTTCTCCCAGCTCGTTTTTCTTCAGGTAGCGCCGCTCCAGCACGGTAATGGCGTTGTCCTTGAAGTCCGGCGCGGGCCTGGAACTGATTATCTCCGCGATTTTGCCTGCTTTGGTCAGCGACATGAAAAAAATCTCCTTAAAAAGGCATGTAGTAATTGAATTTTAGCCGTTATATCCCTAAGCGCAAATACCAGTACTTGGGGTCAGAGGAACAGTACGCCACAATATTTAGTGGCTGCCATAAATTCAAGCGAAAAAAAACGCCCCCGAAGCCGGAGGCGAAAACAATCGTGAAAACATATAGGACCAGAGAGGTTTTATTTTTACTTTTTCGGGGTCTTTTTCGAGAAGGGGTTGAGTTTGCGCTTTTTTACCGCCTGCCCCTCCTTCGGAGGTATCCTTGGGGAGTCTTCGACGGGTGATTCCACTTCCACGATGGAGGGTGAGGAGGGGGCCGCGCCGCGCGGGAGGCGGAAGACCTTTTTCGCCCTCGATATGCGCACTATCACTTCGCGGAGAAAATCCAGCTCCTTGCGGTTTTTTTCTATGTTTCCGAGGAGCGCGAGAACGTCCTCGTCCTCGAAGACGGCTTTTTGGCCCTTTTCGTAATCGTTGTAGACGAGGCTGCCCAGATCGCGCAGGTCTTCTTTCAGCCGCTTTTCGAGGGTGCTTATCCGCATCTTCTTTTTCATGATGCGGCTCTTTTTGGAGGTTTCAAAGGCGAGGAGCGAAAGTCCCTTGCCCGGCCCCTTGAGCAGCCGCTCGCCGTATTTTCCCATATTGCCTTCCGGTTCCTCTGGCGGAGTGTTGACCGGTCGAATTTATTCTCAAGGTATGGCGCTGTCAAGTTGCCGGGCTTTTTTTATGACCGCGCTTTCTGGTAAGCTTGGCGCCATGCGAAATAAAAAAAGCGAGGCTGCCCGCCTCGAAAAAATCCTCGCCCTCCTGAAGGGTCCGGAGGAGGAGCCGAAACCCGGTCTCGTCTTCGGGTCGCCGTGGGAACTCCTGGTCTCGACCATCCTCTCGGCGCAGTGCACCGACAAGAGGGTTAACGCGACCACCCCGGCGCTCTTCGCGCGCTTTCCGGGGCCGGAGGAACTCGCCTCGGCGAAAGTCGCCGAAGTCGAGGAGATCATCCGGTCCATCGGACTCTTCCGCAACAAGGCCAGAAACATCGTGGAGGCCGCCAAAGCGGTGGTCAGGGACCACAAGGGGGAGGTCCCCTCCGCAAGGGAGGAACTTGAAGCTCTCCCCGGCGTCGGGCGAAAGACCGCCTCGGTGGTGCTCTCGCAGGGGTTCAATGTTCCGGCTTTCGCGGTGGACACCCACGTCGGCAGGGTCTGCTACAGACTGGGGTTCTCCAGATCAAAAGCCCCTCCGGAGGTTGAAAAATCCGTGACCGCCCTCCTGCCGGAGGAGAAATGGCGGTCCGCCCACTTGATACTTATCCGCCACGGAAGAGCGATTTGCACAGCGAGAACCCCCAAATGCCCCGTCTGCCCGGTGCTGGAGCTCTGCCCGCGCGTCGGCCTCGGCAAGCTCCTTTGACCATGAAGCCCAAATCAGAGGCGGCCTACCTCGTCCGTTCCGTCCCCTACCGCGATTCCGACCTCATCGTCACCATCCTCACCTCCGGCTCGGGGGTGGTGAGCCTGATGGCGAGAGGGGCGAAAAAATCGCGCAAGCGGTTCGGCGGGGCGCTCGATTTCGCTAAGCTCTTCCGGGCCGAGTACGCCGCGCCGAGGGAAGCGGGGCTCGGAACGCTGTCGAGCGTGGAGCTTCTCTGCGATTTCCCCAAGACGGTCTCCGACATCAGGCGCTACGCCGTCGCCAGCCACTTCGTCGAGGTCGTCAGGGGGCTGGCGCGGGAGGGGGAGGTCTCGGGAGAGCCCTTTTCCCTCCTCGACGGCGGGTTTCGCGGGCTGGAGGCGGGAGGGGACCCGGTGAGCCTCCTTCGGGTCTTTCAGGTCCGCGCCGTCTCGCTCATGGGGTATTCCATCGCCGCGAGTCCCTGCGGAGCCTGCGGGGAGACCCTTTCCGAGGAGTCGACCTCCCTTTCGGGTAGCGTGCTTTACTGCGCCTCCTGCGCCCCGCAAGGGTCCGCGCGGATTTCGGCGGGGGCGGTAAAGACGCTGCGCTCGGCCTCTTCACTGGACTTTTCCTCGCTGGGGTCGCTTCGCATCTCCAAAAAAACGGAAGAGGAGATAGGCGGCTTCGTAGAAAAAGCCCTCGTCAGGGCTCTGGGAGGCGAACCAAAATCCCTCGGGCAGCTTCATCAGTTTCTGTCGATTGACCTTTAGAACCCTATTTTGCTAACATAAAATGTTTAACGGATGCGCGCCCGCCGTCTGCAAGGGGCGCAGTACTTGTTACTGGAGAAAAGTTTGAGATCGAAGGCATTAAGCGGTAAGTGGTTTTTGGCTCTTGGAGCGTCGAGCGGTTTCGGCGCGGCGACCTGCAGGCGCATGGCGAAGGCAGGCATGAACATTTTCGGCGTTCACCTCGACAGGAAGACGAGCATGCCCGCGGTTGAGGAGCTCATTGGCGAGTTGAAGGCCGAAGGGGTTCAGGTCCACTTTTTCAACGTGAACGCGGCCGACCCCGACAAGAGGGCGGAAGTGCTCGACGAATTTCGCGAGATCGTCGGGCAGAGCACCAAGATACGCGTACTCATGCACACCCTCGCCTACGGCACCCTTCGCCCCTTCCTCGACGAGGCGGGGCAGATAAACCAGTCGCAGATGGAGATGACCACCAACGTCATGGCCCACAGCCTTGTCTACTGGGTGCAGGATATCGTCGAGCGCGACATGTTCGAGAAGAATTCCCGCGTCTACGCGATGACCTCCTCCGGCGGCACGAGGGTCATGCCCACCTACGGCGCGGTCTCCGCGGCGAAGGCGGCGCTGGAATCCCATTGCAGGCAGCTCGCGATGGAGCTTGCGCCCCTTGGCATAACCGTAAACGCGATCCGCGCGGGCGTCACCGACACCCCCGCTCTCCGGAAGATCCCCGGCCACGAGGTCATGCTCGAAACCGCAATTTCACGCAATCCCTCGGGCCGCCTGACGAATCCTCAAGACGTCGCGGAAGCCATAGCGCTCCTTTCCGAGCCGGGAACCTACTGGATGACGGGAAATACCCTCGGAGTGGACGGCGGGGAAGATATCGTCGCCTAGCATGCTGAAAAGTGCGCCGAACTAACGGGGCGCAAGGCAGTGCTTTTTGTAGATTTATAGATTGAAAACGTTGCGAGAAACACCGGCTTCAAAAAACGCATTGGCGGAGGGGCGAAAAGTCGCCGCTGCTGTTAAATTGGCTTTGGATTTTGCCGCCGGGCAAGGAGCCCGCAGTGAGCGCGACGAAGACAGTAGCGTGACTACGGCGAGGAGCGCGAGCGAGTAGCGACGAAGCTCCGCGGCAAAAGCCGAAGCCAAGGGTCGGGGCACGGAGAAGTATTTATTAAAGGAGAATGGTATGACCTTTCAGGAAGTAATCCTGACGCTCCAGGAATTCTGGGCCCAAAAGGGATGCATAATCGCGCAGCCCTACGACATAGAGGTCGGCGCGGGTACGATGAACCCGCACACCTTTTTGCGCTGCCTTGGGCCGGAGCCGTGGAACGTGGCTTACGTCGAGCCTTCCAGAAGGCCGACCGACGGCCGCTATGGGCAAAACCCCAACCGCCTCCAGCACTATTACCAGTATCAGGTCATACTGAAGCCTTCCCCCGACGACATCCTTGAGCAGTATCTGGACAGTTTGCGCGCTCTCGGGGTCGATCCTCTGGACCACGATATCCGTTTCGTGGAGGACGACTGGGAGTCCCCCACCCTCGGCGCATGGGGGCTTGGCTGGGAGGTCTGGCTCGACGGCATGGAGATAACCCAGTTCACCTACTTCCAGCAGGCCGGAGGTCTCGACTGCAAGCCGGTGAGCGGTGAGATAACCTACGGCATCGAGCGCATCGCCATGTACCTCCAGGGCGTGGACAACGTCTACGACCTCGAATGGACCAGGGGCATAAAATACGGCCAGGTTCACCATCAGGGCGAGGTCGAGGGCTCGACCTACAACTTCGACGAGTCCGACGCCTCGATGCTCTTCAAGCTCATGGACATGTACGAGGCCGAGGCCAGAAGGCTCCTCGAAAAGGGGCTGGTCCTTCCCGGCTACGATTACACCCTCAAGTGCTCCCACACCTTCAACCTTCTCGACGCCCGGGGCGCGATAAGCGTCACCGAGCGCACCCGCTTCATCGGCAGGGTCCGCGACCTCGCCAGAATGGCGGCGCTGGCCTACGCGGCGCAGAGAGAAGCGATGGGATACCCGCTTATCAAGGGTGAGGGAGCAGCGAAATGAAGACCGGCGAGCTTATTTTCGAGATAGGAACAGAAGAGATTCCGGCGGGATTCGTGCCCCTGGCTCTCGACGCTCTGGAAGCGCTTGCGCGCCAGAACCTGGGCGCGGCCCGCGTACCCTTCGACGAGATTCACGTCTACGGCACCCCGCGCAGGATGACCCTCCACATTACCGGCATGGGGCTCGAACAGCCCGACATCGTCGAAGAGTTGATGGGGCCCTCGATAACCGTCGCCTTCGACGCGGCCGGAAACCTCACCAAGGCAGGCGAGGGTTTCGCCCGCTCGAAAGGCGCGACTCCCGCAGACCTCCTCCGCGTCAAGACCGACAAGGGCGAGTACATCGCGGTCAAAAAGACTCTCAAGGGGCGGGAGACCTCCGCGCTCCTCCGCGACGAGCTTCCCAGGTGGATGTCGAAGATTCCCTTCCGCAAATCGATGCGCTGGGGCTCCGGCGAGACCGCCTTCGCCCGTCCGATACACTGGATACTGGCGCTTCTCGACGGCGACGTAATCGATTTCGAGTACGCAGGGGTAAAGTCGGGCCGCTCGGTGATGGGGCACCGCTTTCACTCCACCGGAACTTTTGAGGTGATGGACGCGCAGGACTATTTCAGAAAGCTTCGCGACGCCGGAGTCGTCCTCGCGCAGGAGGAGAGAAAGGCGATAATCGCCAAGGAGGTCGCGAAGGCGGCGCAGAAGGTCGGCGGGCAGGTGCTTCTCGACCCCGAGCTTCTCGACACCATTACCTTTCTCGTCGAAAAGCCCGTGGCCGTGACGGGAAGCTTCGAGCCGCACTACCTCGAACTCCCCCGCGAGCTTCTGATTTTGTCGATGAAAACCCACCAGAAATACTTCGCCGTGACCGACGCGGAGGGGAGTCTCCTCAACCACTTCGTCACGGTCTCCAACACCGCCGCGCGCGACCTTTCGGTGGTGGCGAAGGGCAACGAGAGGGTGCTTCGCGCCCGCCTCTCCGACGCCAGCTTCTTCTTCGTCGAGGACCAGAAGATATCCCTCGCCGAGCACGCCGAGGAACTGAAGAGGGTTGTCTTCCAGTTGAAGCTCGGCACCAGCTGGGAAAAGGTGGAGCGCTTCACCGCGATAGCGGGCGAGCTTTCCAAAAAGCTCTGCCCCTCCTCCGCGGAGAAGGTCAGAAGAATCGCCCACCTTTGCAAGGCGGACCTCTGCACCAAGATGGTCTACGAGTTCCCGGAGCTTCAGGGAATAGTGGGAAGGCAGTACGCCCTGCGCGCCGGGGAAGACCCTCTGGTTGCGAAAGCCATCCACGAGCACTACCTGCCGGTACAGGCCGGAAGCGCTCTTCCCTCGACCCCCGAGGCGGACTGCGTCTCCATCGGCGACAAGATCGACACCATAGCGGGCTGTTTCGGAGTGGGGCTGATCCCCTCCGGTTCCGCCGACCCCTACGCCCTTAGAAGGCAGACCATCGGAATTCTGAGAATAATGATGGAAAAGGGGTACAGGCTCTCCATAGAGTGGCTGGTGGACCTCGCCCTCGACCGGCTTTCGGCGAAGCTCACCAGAAAGTGCGAGGAGGTCAAAAAAGACGTTCTCGAATTCTTCAAGGGCCGTCTCGAAGTGATACTGACCGAGGCGGGTTACGCAGGCGACGCCGTCGCCGCGGTCCTCGACGCCGGTTTCGACGACCCGCTCGACGTAAAGGCGAGGGTCGAGGCGATAGAGGAATTCAAGAAGCGCGGCGAGTTCGCAGCCCTCGCGGGCACCTTCAAGCGCGCCGCGAACATCCTAAAGAAGATAGAGGCGAAGGCCGAGG
Source organism: bacterium (assembly GCA_004322275.1). Classification (NCBI taxonomy): domain Bacteria; species bacterium. The sequence continues at coordinate 50,603 of SCTA01000019.1, read as the reverse complement.
TCAACCCGGCGCTCTTCCAGGACAAGGCGGAAGGCGAGCTCTGGGACGCCTACAACGCCGTCCATGCGAACATGGACGCCTGCGTGGCCTCGCACGATTATATCGGCCTCTTCACCCAGGCCGCGAAGCTCAAGGGCGCGGTTGACGGCTTTTTCGACGGCGTCATGGTCATGGCCGAAGACGAGGCTCTGAAGAACAACCGCGTGGCCATTCTGGGCAAGGTGACGGCCATCTTCGGCAGGGTCGCCGATTTCACGAGAATTACAGGCGCCTGAGAGGGGCGAACTCTCTCGGCTGACATATTTGGGGACAAGGAGGGATCATGACAAAGTACGTTTACACTTTCGGCGCGGGAGAGGCCGAGGGCAACGCCGGGATGAAAGAACTGCTCGGCGGCAAGGGCGCGAATCTGGCGGAAATGTGCCAGATAGGCGTTCCCGTGCCCGCCGGTTTCACGATTTCAACGGCAGTATGCACCTACTATCAGGAGCATGACGGCACCTATCCCGCCACTCTCAAGGCTTCGGTGACCGCGGCGGTGGATTACATGGGGCAAGTGATGGGGGCGACCTTCGGCGACCCGAAAAATCCCCTCCTCGCCTCCGTCCGTTCCGGCGCGCGCAGCTCGATGCCCGGCATGATGGAGACTGTCCTCAACGTGGGCCTTTGCTCCGCAACCATTCCCGGCCTCGTCGCCAAGACCCATAACGAGCGGTTCGTCTACGACGCCTACCGCAGGCTCATCATGATGTACTCCGACGTCGTCATGGAAAAGGCCGCCGGAGTCGAGACGGAAGACGGCAACGGCATCCGCCACCAGCTAGAGCACATAATGGACGGCGTAAAGAAGGCCAAAGGGTACAAGTACGACTCCGACATCTCCGCCGACGAGCTAAAGAAGCTCTGCGTGGATTTCAAGGATAAGGTCAGGGAGGTGCTCGGCAAGCCCTTTCCCGACGAACCCTGGGAGCAGCTCTGGGGCGCCGTAGGCGCGGTCTTCCACTCCTGGAACGGCAGGCGCGCCGTAAGCTACAGGAGGATAGAGGGGATTCCCGACGAATGGGGCACCGCCGTAAACGTGCAGGCGATGGTCTTCGGCAACATGGGGGATTCCTCCGCCACCGGCGTCGCCTTTACAAGAAACCCCGCCACCGGCGAGAACGAATTCTACGGCGAGTGGCTCTCAAACGCGCAGGGCGAGGACGTGGTCGCGGGCATCCGCACCCCCTACGCCCTCAACAGCCACTCCATAAACCACGCGAACAAGGATCTGCCCACCCTCGAAGCCAAAAGCCCCGAGCTTTACGGGGCGCTTGTTGACATCAGAAACAAGCTCGAAGCCCACTACCGCGACATGCAGGACATAGAGTTCACCATCCAGGAGGGCCGCCTCTGGATGCTCCAGACCCGCAACGCCAAGCGCAACGGCCCCGCCGCGCTGCGCATCGCCGTCGAGATGGAGGGCGAAGGGCTCATCACCCGCAACGAAGCGATAATGCGCGTCAAGCCCACGCAGCTTGACGAGCTTTTGCATCCGATGGTCTCCGCCGAAGCCGAAAAGGAAGCCACCTCCCTTTGCATCGGCCTCCCGGCGGGCCCCGGAGGCGGCGTCGGCAAGATAGTCCTCACCGCCGACAAGGCGCAGGAGCTTGGCGACAAAGGCGAAAAGGTAGTCCTCGTCCGCGCCGAGACCAGCCCCGAAGACGTACACGGCATGCACGTAGCCCAAGCCATCGTCACCGCCAAGGGCGGCATGACCTCTCACGCGGCGCTTGTCGCGCGCGGCTGGGGCAAGACCTGCGTGGTCGGCTGCGGCGCGCTCGACATCGACATGGCCGCGGGCACCGTCACCGTGGGCGGAATCGTCCTTCGCGAGGGCGACACAATCACCGTCAACGGCACCAAGGGCGCGATTTACGCCGGAGAGCTGCCCCTCATCCTCATCGACCCCGAGAAGAACGAGCTTCTCCGCTCCTTCCTCGCGTGGTGCGACGACGCCAAGCGCCTCGGAGTCCGCACCAACGCCGACAGCCCGGCAGACGCCGCCCTCGCCCGCCGCTTCGGCGCGAAGGGAATCGGCCTCACCCGCACCGAGCACATGTTTTTCGGCGAAGAGCGCATCCGCTCGATGCGCGAAATGATACTTTCAGAGACGGTGGAGGACCGCGAAAAGGCTATCGCCAAGCTCCTTCCCTACCAGCGCTCCGACTTCTACGGCATCCTCAAGGCGATGGAAGGGCTCCCCGTAACCATCCGCCTCCTCGACCCGCCCCTCCACGAGTTCATGCCCAACGATGCCGCCCTCATAGAGGAACTGGCGAAGACGATGGGCAAGGACGTGGGCTACGTCAGCGCCCGCATCGCCCAGCTCCACGAGCTTAACCCGATGCTCGGCCACAGAGGATGCAGGCTCGGCATAAGCTACCCCGAGGTGACCCGCATGCAGGCCCGCGCCATCCTCGAAGCCGCCGCCGACCTGAAAAAAGAGGGTATCGACGCCCGGCCCGAGATAATGGTGCCGCTCGTCGGCAACGTCAAGGAATTCACCGATCAGAAGAACATAATCATGGAAACCGCGGAGAAGGTCATGCAGGAGCGGGGCATAAAGGTGCTCAACTTCCTCGTCGGCACGATGATCGAGGTGCCAAGAGCCGCCCTCACCGCCAACGAGATAGCCGCCGAGGCGGAATTCTTCTCCTTCGGCACCAACGACCTCACCCAGATGACCTGCGGCTTTAGCCGCGACGACGCGGGCACCTTCCTCCCGACCTACCTCCAGAAGGGCATCTACGCAAAAGACCCCTTTGAATCGCTCGACACGGCGGGCGTAGGTCAGCTCGTTGACATGGCGACGAAGAAGGGGCGCGCGGTGCGGCCCAACCTCAAGGTCGGAATCTGCGGCGAGCACGGCGGCGACCCGGACTCCATAACCTTCTGCCACAAGACCGGGCTCGATTACGTCTCCTGCAGCCCCTTTCGTGTGCCGATAGCCCGCCTCGCGGCGGCCCAGGCCGCCCTCAACGAAAAGTAGCACAACCTTCAAGCCATAACTAAAAAGGGCCGTCCCATCGGGGGCGGCCCTTTCTTATACGGCATGCCGGGAACGGTTAAACGCTTTTAAACCGGAGAGGTTCGTTCATCGACCCGGTGCGGTAGCCTTCGAGGTCTAGGGCGACGTAGGAGAAGCCGGCCTTTTTCACCAGTTGGACGACCTCCTCTCTCATCACAAGCGCCACTTTCGCCACTTCCCTTCCACCCACCTCTATCCGGGCCGTTTCGCCGTGGTGGCGCACCCTTACCTCGCGAAGGCCGAGTCCGCGAAGGGACTCCTCGGCCCTGTCCACCTGAGAAAGCTTTTCGCGGGTGATGGAGGTGCCGTAGGGGAAGCGGGAAGCGAGGCAGGCCATCGCGGGCCTGTCCCACGTGGGGAGGCCCCTCCGGCGTGAAAGCTCCCTGACCTCGGCCTTGGTCAACCCGGCCTCTTCCAGCGGGCTCCTTATGCCGTGCTCTTTCAGGGCGCGGCGGCCCGGGCGGTAATCTCCGAGGTCGTCTACGTTGCTCCCCTCCGCGACGAAGGAAAGCCCCTCCTCCTTCGCCACCTCCCGAAGTTTTCTGAAAAGCTCGCCCTTGCAGTAGTAGCACCTGTCGGGGGGGTTTTCGGCAAAACCCGCTATATCCAACTCTTCCGAGAGGATTATCCGGTGACGGGCTCCGAGCGCTTTTGAAAGCTCCAGGGCCGAGGCGATCTCGCGCTCGGGGAAGGTGGAGGAGCGCGCCGTGACGGCGAGAACCTTATTGCCGAGGGCTTCCACCGCCGCCGCGAGGAGAAGGGTCGAATCCGCCCCGCCGGAGAGGGCGACGGCGCAGCTTCCCATCTCCTTCAATATCTCCCTGAGACGGATTTCTTTTTCCCCGAGCCCGGCGTTCATCAGATCACCGGCTCGCCGGAAGCCGGAACCGGGGAAGCGGCTTTTTCGCGGTAGAAGACCACCGAAACTTCGTCCCTTTCACGGCGGAAGGTGAAGCCAAGGTTGTTTTCAAAGGCGAGAAGGGCGACAGGCCCGATCTGGGAGGCGTCCCGGAGGCGGAAGAGAACGCGGTCGCCCTTCGCGAGCAGACTTAAAAAATGGGGGGTCACCGCGAATTTGACCTCGCCGTAGAGGTTCGTCAGGTCTACCTGATTGCCGTCCGGCTCGGTCGCTAGGCGCTCGTCAAGGCTCAGCAGCCGCACCGGAGTTCCCTCGGCGGAGCGGACTTCTCTTATAATGCCTCCTCCGCCGATTATCATTCCGTCCTCCAGCACGAAGCGGCCAAGGCGGGCGTTTTCCACGTAGGTTTCGGCTGCAATCGGCTTTTTAAGGGAGAAGATTACGTTGCCCGCTTCGGTTGTCTCAAGCTGCCTTGCGTGGCGTTCGATAATCTCCAGCGAGGAGGAGTTGAACCTCTCCTCTATGTCTACGAGGGTCGCGTCCACCTCGACGGTGGCGAGCTTCAGCTTGTAGCTTTTCCCCTTCTCCAGAGGGTTGTTCGAGAGCCAGAAGACGCTGGCGCGAAGCTCGTCGGCGGGGGTTGGGGCAAGGCCGTAGCGCGCCAGCACCTCGCCGCGCTCGACGAAAACCTCGTCCTCGAAGGTCAGCCCGACGCATTCGCCCGCCCCGGCTTTTTGAATGTCCGGCTTTTGCCACTTTTCGATGGACTTTACCGCGGTTCTCCTGCCGGAGGGGGTGAAAACCACCTCGTCGCCGACGGCTATGGAGCCGGTCTCTATTCTTCCGGCGTAGCGGCGGTAGCCGTCGAACTTGTAGACGTCCTGCACCGGGAAGCGAAAATCCATACCCTCCTCGTCCCTGACGTTCTTGAAGTTGTCGAGCGCATCCAGGATCGAAGGCCCCTCGTACCACGGGGTCTTGCCGAGGCTTTTGGCTATGTTCTCCCCCTCGCTCGCGGAGATGGGGATTATGTAGGAGGGAACGATGCCGAGGGGGTGGAGAAAGGCCAGGATGTCGTTGGAAGCCGCCTGAAAGACCCTTTGGCTGTACCCGGCCATGTCCAGCTTGTTTACGGCGACGATCACCTGCCGGATGCCCAGAAGGGAGAGCATGTAGGCGTGGCGGCGAGTCTGCTCGCGCACTCCCTCGACGCCGTCCAGAAGGAGTATCGCGGCGTCGGCGCTGGCCGCGCCGGTGATCATGTTCTTAAGAAACTCGCGGTGGCCCGGCGCGTCGATGATGACGTAGGGGCGCTTTTTGGTCTTGAAGAAGGTCTGGGCGGTATCGATGGTAACGTTCTGGTCGCGCTCCTCTTCGAGCGCGTCCATCAGGTAGGCGAACTCGAAGCTGCGTCCCTGACGCTTGCAAAGCTCCTCAATCTCCCGGTAGCGAACCTCCGGTATAGAGCCGGTATCGAAGAAGAGGCGGCCTATGAGGGTGGACTTTCCGTGGTCCACGTGGCCGACGATAACTATCTTTAAAGTGTCTTTCTGACTCATTACATGTACCCCTTAGCCCGTAATTTCTGCATAGCGTAAGCGTTCTCCTGATCCTGCGCTCGCCCGGCGCGCTCGGGGGTCCTGAGGGTCTTCAGTTCCTCTATAATCTTCTCCACGCTGTCGGCGTCCGAGATTATCGGGCCGGTGCAGGGCATGCAGCCCAGCGAGCGGAACCGCTTGCCCTCCCTGGCGAAATAGAGGGGGCATATCTCTATCTTTTCCCGCTGGATGTATTCCCAGACGTTCAGTTCGGTCCACCCGAGTATCGGATGTATGCGGATGTGGGTGTCTTCCCTGAAACTGGTGTTGAACTGGTCCCAGAGCTCCGGCGGCTGGTCCTTGTAGGCCCACTCGAAGTTCTTGTCGCGGGGTGAGAAGACTCTCTCCTTGGCCCTGCTTCCCTCCTCGTCCCTGCGGATGCCGAGAAAAAGCCCCTTGTAACCGTGCTCGTCGATTACTTTCGACAGTCCCTGAGTTTTCAGGGCTTCGCAGCAGACCAGCCGACCCTTCTCCGGCCCCATCCCGGCCTTTATCGCCTCCTCGTTCTTGCCTACGATCAGGTTTGCTTCCCATTCGCCCGCCATCCTGTCGCGGTAGGCGATCATCTCCGGGTACTTGTAAGTGGTATCGACGTGAACCAGCGGAAAGGGAATCCTTCCGAAGAAGGCCTTTCTCGCAAGATGGATCATTGTCGTCGAGTCCTTGCCGATGGAATAGAGCATCGCGAGGTTCTCGAACTTCCGGTAAGCCTCGCGGAAGATGTAGATGGATTGGTTTTCCAGTTCGTCGAGATGGTCCAAAATATTCTCCTTATATGGGGTCCGGCTTCCTCTTTCGGCTATGCCTGCCCCCGGAAGTATCTACCGGGGGTCGTTTCTCGGACTCCTTGCCCTTCATCCGAAATTGTTTGCCGGAGTGATTTCACTCTTCATTGCTTCCGGCTTCAAAGCCATGCCTAACCTTGCGGCTGTCCCTCTCCCTCCAGCCATTTTTCGTAAAAACTCATGTACTTGAATGCGGAATCGGGCGACAGCGCCACGCCGAGCCCCTTTTCCTTCGCGGCGAACTCACGCGCGGCCCAGACAATAGCGCCGGAGGAGGGGCCGAGAAGGAGGCTCTCCTTTCGCGCAAGTTCTATAGCTGTGCGGTAGGCGTCTTCGTCCTTCACCGCCACCACCTCGTCGATGACCGCTTCGTCGAGGATGTCGGGCTTTTTCGATTCCTGAAAGTTCTTCAGGCCCGGGAGCTTGTGGTTTCTCTGTGGCTCGACGGCGATTATTCTGACGGAGGGGTTTTGCTCCTTTAGATATCTGCCTACGCCGGTGATGGTTCCGCAGGTGCCGTAACCGGCGAAAAAGTGGGTGATTTCCCCGCCCGTCTGTTCCCAGATCTCCGGGCCGGTGGTTTCGTAGTGCGCCCGCACGTTGTCTTCGTTCTCGTACTGGTTGGGCATCACGTAGAGGTCTTTGGTGCGCTCGCCTGTCACCATCGACTTCGCCAACGCGATAGCCCCGTCCTTGGGATGGTTTATTGGGCAAAGATCGTCCGGGGTGGGCCAGACCTCCGCACCAAGCATCCGCAATATCGCCAGTTTTTCCTGGGGCAGGGCGCTGGGCACCGTAATCGTGCAGGGGATACCTTCGAGGTTCGCCAGGGCCACGAGCGCTATCCCCGTGTTGCCGCTGGTCGGCTCGACGATCTTCTTCCCTTTGGGCAGTTCGCCGCGCTCCAGAAGCCCCCGGAGGAGATAGGAGGCGGTGCGGTCCTTGATGGAGCCGAAGGGGTTATAGCTCTCCAACTTCACGTATAATTCCATGAGACCGCCGCCGAGCTTTCCGAGGCGGACCAAGGGGGTCGGGTTGTCGCGGTCGGCTACGAGGCCCGCTACGCTGTCGTAAACTCTTTTCCTGTGGCCGGTTTCTATGGGCATTGACTTGATCCTCTCATCAGCGGCTGTGCAGGCCGCATTCCCTGTGTTCCGGATTCTCCCACCACCACCTGCCCGAGCGTGAATGTTCGCCCGGCGCAACCGCGCGGGTGCAGGGGGCGCAGCCTATAGAGGGGTAGCCTTTGGAGTGGAGCCTGTTCACGGGCAGATTCTTTTCCTTCGCGTACTCCAGAACCTCTTCCCAGCTCCAGTCGAGCAGCGGGTTTATTTTGAGAATTCCACCGTTCGCCTCGTCGGCCTCTATAGGTTCAAGCGCCGTGCGGGTTACGCTCTGCTCGCGCCGAAGACCCGTTATCCACCCCGCCAGACCCGAAAGCGCCCTGCGCAGCGGCTCCACTTTTCGTATCCGGCAGCACTCGTGGCGGTTTTCAAGGGAATCGCGAAAGGAATAGAGCCCTTTTTCACCTTCCAGCTTTTCCACACCTTCGCGGTCGGGAAAGTACCAGTCTATTTTTACGCCGAAGCGCTGGCGGACACTCTCCGCCGTTTCGTAGGTCTCCTCGTTGAGCCTTCCGGTATCGAGCGCGAAGACCTTTGCTCCCGGAGAAACCTCACCCAGAAAGTCAAGAACGACTATGTCCTCGGCGCTGAAAGAGCAGGCCAGGGCCACGGGGCCGCCAGCCTTCTCTATTCCCCAGCGCAGTATCTCCCGTGCATTTTCCCTGCTCATTTCTCTTTTCCGTCCGGCGCGATAAACCACACCAAATTTATGGTTAAATAATATGTAAAAAATAAACCATAAACCAGCTTGACAGTCAAGAATAAAGAAGATATTTTTTACCCAGACGGTGTATTTGACAAAAAACGTCGGGAATCGCTCCGGGGTAACCCCGAAGCAGCCAAGACAATTCCCCGGACGTATAAAAAGGAGCCTTTGATGTCCGTTAACCCCAGCGAGTTCTACACCCCCAAGATACTGGACGCCCAGCTCACGGGGATGATCAAGACCAGGGAGCCGGGAATCTATTCCGCGAGGCTGAGGATACCGGTCGGCGTTCTCACCTCCTCCGTCCTCGAAGGGCTCGCGAATATCGCCAAAAAATACGGCAGGGGAGAGGTGTACCTGACGGTGCGGCTGGGGGTCGAGATTCCGGGGATACCCGCTGAATCCTTCCCGGCGCTACGGGAGGAACTGGCCGCCATAGGGGTTGGGCTGGCCGGCTGCGGCCCGCGCATGAGGACCACCGTCGCCTGCAAGGGCACCGTCTGCCCCCACGGGAACATCGATACCTTCGCGCTCGCGTGGGCGATAGACAAAGAGTTAAACGATTCGGCGACGCTGCCGCACAAGTTCAAGGTGGCCGTCTCTGGGTGCGCCTCCTCCTGCTCCAAACCGCAGGTCAACGACGTGGGACTCGTCGGAGTGAGCGAGCCGGAGCTCGAACCTTCCCCCTGCATCTCCTGCGGCCTCTGCGCCGAGGCCTGCCACCTCGGGGCGATAACCCTCTGCGGCGGATTGCCGGTCATAGACCGGGCGAAGTGCGTCTCCTGCGGGGACTGCTCGAAGGTTTGCCCCGTGGCGGCGATTAAGCCCAAAAGAACCGGGGTCGACCTCTACGCGGGGGGCCGCTGGGGGCGCGAAAAACAGGTGGGACTGAGAATCGCGGGTTATCTCACTCAGGAGGAGGCGGTTCTGGCGACCGGCAACATAAAGAAGTGGTACGCCGGAAACGGCAGGAAAAAGGAGCGGCTCGGCCAGTCGATACTGAGGACCGGCCCCTCCTTCTTCCAGAAAGAAGTTCTTAAGGGGATACCGAAAACCAAATGGGTTCAACTCACCCCGGAAGCAGGGGCGGCCTTCGCCGTACTCCGCTAGGGAAGGAATAAAAAATGGCTGAAAATGATTCCTTCGATCTGGACATCTCCGGAGACGTCTGCCCGATGACGCTCGTCAGGGTCCGCATGGCCTTCGACCGCGTACCGGCGGGAGAGACCTTAAGCATAAAGATGGCTCCGGGTGAACCGGTATCGAGCATCCCGCGCATGCTCAAGGACGAGGGCCACCAGGTTCTAGCCGTCGCGAGGAGCGGGGAAGATTTCATCGTTACCGTGAGGAAGAAGGGCTGATGGCCGCTCTCTCCGAAGGTGAAATTCTGCGCTATTCGCGGCAGATCATCCTCCCGCAGGTGGGGGGAAGAGGGCAGGAGCGGCTGAAAAGCAGCCGCGTCCTCGTAGTCGGCGCGGGAGGGCTCGGCTCGCCCGCCGCCCTCTATCTTGCCGGAGCCGGGGTGGGGACGCTCGGTGTCTGCGATTACGACAGGGTGGACCTTACAAACCTCCAGAGGCAGATAATTCACGAAACGGGTGACCTAGGCGGGATGAAGAGCGCATCGGCGGCCCAAAAACTCTTTGCCCTCAACCCGGAGATAAGGGTTGTCCAGCATCCCGTGAAACTCACTGTCTCCAATGCCTCGGAGATACTCGGGGGTTACGACCTCGTGGTCGACGGCTCCGATACCTTCGCCTCGAAGTTCCTCGTGAACGACGGCTGCGCCTTTCTCGGTGTCCCGCACGTCTTCGCCGGGATTCAGGGTTTCGAGGGGCAGCTTCTGACGGTGATTCCCGGAAAAGGACCCTGCTACCGCTGCTTTTTTCGCGAGCCGCCGCCGGAGGGGAGCGTTCCCACATGCTCTCAGGCCGGGATACTCGGCCCTGTCGCCGGAGTTCTCGGAAGCCTCCAGGCGCTCGAAGCGCTGAAAGTGCTTCTCGGCATAGGCGAGACGGCGACGGGAAGGCTCCTTATCTTCGACGGCCTTAACCTGACCTTCCGCGAAGTGAAGATAAAGCGTGACGAAAAATGCCCCGCTTGCGGAGCTTCCGGACCGCGCCGGGAACTGCGGGAAGAGGGCGGCGGGCTTCGCGATGCGGATTCGACGCAGGGAAGTAGAGGTGAAACCGGCCCCCGCCGGGCCTGCGGCGTTTGAGCCTTGTCCTGTATGAAGTCCGACTGATGAAATTTTAAAAGCCAAAGGATTTAAACTATGAAAAAGTTTATCGCCGCACTCTTTGCCGGAATTGTGTTCGCCGCCTCGGCCCACGCCGGGGTCGATCTGCTTAACGTCTCCTACGACCCCACCCGCGAACTCTATCAGGAGTTCAACGCCGCCTTCGCGAAACACTGGAAGGAAAAGAAGGGCGAAGAGGTAACCGTCAAGCAGTCCCACGGCGGCTCGGGAAAGCAGGCCAGAGGAGTCATCGACGGCCTTGAGGCCGACGTGGTAACCCTCGCCCTTGCCTACGACATAGACGCCATAGCCGAAAAGGCCGGGCTCCTGCCGGCCGACTGGCAAAAGCGCCTCCCGAACAACAGCTCCCCTTACACCTCCACCATAGTTTTCCTTGTCCGCAGCGGAAACCCCAAGGGGATTAAGGATTGGGACGACCTCGTGAAGCCCGGCGTGGGCGTTATCACCCCCAACCCCAAGACCTCCGGCGGGGCGCGCTGGAACTACCTCGCCGCGTGGGGGTACGCGCTCGGCCTGCCCGGGGGCAGCGATGAGAAGGCGAAGGAGTTCGTGACGGCTCTCTTTAAAAACGTGCCCGTTCTCGATTCCGGCGCGCGCGGTTCGACGACCACCTTCGTGGAACGCGGTATCGGCGATGTCCTCCTCGCGTGGGAAAACGAGGCTTTTCTGGCGGTGAAGGAACTCGGCGCGGGAAAGGTCGAGATCGTCGTCCCCTCGGTAAGCATTCTTGCGGAACCCCCCGTGGCCGTCGTGGAGAAAGTAGCCCAAAAGCACGGGACCGAAGCGGTCGCCAAGGCTTACCTTGAATTCCTCTACACCCCGGAGGGTCAGGAGATAGCGGCCAAGAACTTCTACCGCCCGAGGCTGGAAGCGGTCGCGCAGAAGTACGCCTCCAGCTTTCCAAAGGTCAGGCTCATCACCATCGACGAGACCTTCGGAGGCTGGCAGAAAGCCCAGAAAACCCACTTCTCCGACGGCGGGACCTTCGACCGGATTTATCAGCCGGGCAAATAACGGGATTTATGGCGGGCGGCCGGGTTTCCGGCCGCCCCAGGCTGTTGACAAAGTCATTTATGGCGAAAAGAGAAGTTTTGCGCACAGAAAACAGAACGACAAGGGGACACCAGGTCAACAGACTGAGATTGCGACAAACACAGTATTTTCTTCGAGAACAAGGAAGGCGAGGAAAATGACCGGAGGAATACTCCTTGTATTTTGAGGATCGTTTTCCGAGCCTGACGAAGTAAATCGGAGAAAAGACGAAGTTTGTCGGCAATCTGAGGCGGCCGGGTTTCCGGCCGCCCAACCCTGACCCGAGCGATCATGAAAAGCATATTGAAACACCACAGCGTCCTTCCCGGCTTCACTCCGGCTCTGGGCTTCACGGTCTTCTACCTGGGGCTGATAGTCCTGATTCCCCTTTCCTCCGTGTTTTTCACGGCGGGGGAAAACGGCTGGGGATTTTTCTGGGAGACGGTGACCGACCCAAGGGTCGTCGCCTCCTACCGGCTGAGTTTCGGCGCTTCTCTTCTGGCGGCCCTTGCCAACGCTTTTTTCGGCCTTTTGACCGCCTGGGTGCTGGTGCGTTACTCCTTTCCGGGCAAGAAGCTGGTAGACGCCCTCGTAGACCTGCCCTTCGCGATACCCACCGCTGTTGCCGGTATCGCCCTCACCGCAGCCTTTTCCGTCAACGGCTGGATCGGACAGTACCTGGAGCCGCTGGGGCTAAAGGTGGCCTTCACCCGGCTAGGCGTCTTCGTGGCGCTGACCTTCATCGGCCTTCCCTTCGTCGTCCGCACGGTGCAGCCGGTTCTGGAGGATATTGACGGTGAACTTGAGGAGGCCGCAGCAACCCTCGGGGCCACGCGCTGGCAGACCTTCAGGCGGGTAATCTTCCCCGGCCTCTGGCCCGCCCTCCTCACCGGCTTCGCCCTCTCCTTCGCGCGCGCCGTGGGGGAATACGGCTCGGTGGTCTTCATATCGGGGAATCTGCCGTTCAAGACCGAGATTACCCCCTTCATCATCATAACCAAGCTCGAACAGTACGACTTCGCCGGAGCGGCGGCGGTCGCGGTGGCGATGCTGACGGTTTCCTTTCTCCTTTTGCTGGCTGTAAACCTTCTTTCGGGCTGGGCCAGACGACGCCAGGCCGGGATTTAATGAGATAATTATGGCGGGAGCGGCCAATCTGAGATTATCCGGCAAAGCCCACGGGAGCGCCCCCGGAAGAAGAGACCCGGCAATCATCCGCTGGGGCCTCACCGGAGTCGTCCTTCTCTTCCTCGGCCTCTTTCTCTTCGTGCCTCTGGCGGTCGTCTTTACCGAGGCGCTTAAAAAAGGTCTGGACGTCTATTGGGCTTCGATAATCGAGCCGGACGCCCTTGCGGCGCTGCGTCTCACCCTTCTGGCGGCGGGAATTTCGGTCATCCTGAACCTCGTTTTCGGAGTTATAGCCGCCTGGGCTATCGCCAAATTCGAGTTTACCGGCAAAAGCTTCCTCCTTTCCCTGATAGACCTTCCCTTTTCGGTCTCGCCGGTGATCTCGGGCCTCATTTACGTCCTCATCTTCGGCCTCCACGGCTGGCTCGGCCCGTGGCTTGGCGAACACGGGATAAAGGTGGTGTTCGCCGTCCCCGGCATAGTGCTGGCTACGGTCTTCGTTACCTTCCCTTTCGTGGCGAGGGAACTGATTCCGCTGATGGAGGCGCAGGGGCGCGACGACGAGGAGGCGGCGCTGGTGCTGGGGGCCAGCGGCTGGCAGACCTTCTTCCGGGTGACTCTTCCGAACATAAAGTGGGGCCTCCTCTACGGCGTGATTCTCTGCAACGCCCGCGCGATGGGCGAGTTCGGGGCGGTTTCGGTGGTCTCCGGCCACATAAGGGGGTTGACGAACACCCTGCCGCTGCACGTTGAAATCCTTTACAACGAATACAACTTCACGGCCGCTTTCGCCGTCGCCTCCCTCCTCGCGCTGCTCGCGCTGGTGACTTTGTTGGCGAAGACCATCGTCGAGTGGAGGGCGAACCGGGAACTTTCGGCCGGAGGAATAACAGATGAGCATTGAGATACGGGAGGTGACCAAGACCTTCGGCGACTTCACGGCGCTTAGCGGGGTGAACCTCGAAGTCGCTTCCGGCGAGCTTATCGCCCTTCTCGGCCCCTCGGGGTCGGGAAAGACGACGCTCCTGCGGATTATCGCCGGGCTGGAGAAGCAGGACGCGGGGTCGATCCGCTTTTTCGGAGAAGACGCGGCCAGCGATGGCGTGCGGGAACGCGGAGTGGGGTTCGTCTTCCAGCACTACGCCCTTTTCCGTCACATGACGGTCTTCGAGAACGTCGCCTTCGGACTTCGCGTAAGCCAAAGAAAGGTCCGCCCCCCGAAGGAGGCGATAGACAAAAAGGTGAGGGAGCTGCTTCGCCTCGTCATGCTCGACCGGATGGCCGACAGGCTCCCCTCGCAGCTTTCCGGCGGGCAGCGCCAGAGGGTCGCGCTGGCTCGGGCGCTGGCGGTGGAACCGAAGGTGCTCCTGCTGGACGAGCCCTTCGGCGCGCTCGACGCGCAGGTGCGAAAGGAACTGCGGAAGTGGCTCCGGAAACTTCACGACGAGATGAAGATAACCAGCGTCTTCGTCACCCACGATCAGGAGGAGGCGCTGGAGGTCGCCGACAGGATAGTACTGATGAACGAGGGGAGAATCGAGCAGACAGGGACCCCTGACGAGGTCTACAACAACCCCGCCAGCTCTTTCGTCTACAACTTTCTCGGCAACGTCAATCTCTTCCACGGCCGCGTCCAAAACGGCAAGGCGCAGATAGGGAACCTCAGTCTGGAGGTGCCGGAGCACGCCCGGCTGGAGGACGCCCCCGCCTTCGGCTACTCGCGGCCCCATGAGATTGAAATCGAAAGGGCGCCCGCAAGCGGCGAGGCTTTGGCGGCGGTTGTGATAAAGATTCGCAGCGTCGGGCCGGTCGTCCGGGTGGAGCTTGACCCCGCCCTGCCGGGAGAGCCGATAGAGGCGCAGATAACTCAGGAGCGCTTCGCGGAGCTTCTCTTGAAAAAAGGAGAGACTGTTTTCGTCCGCCCGAAAAACGTGAAGGTGTTCGTCAACGACTTCAGCATCTGAGGGAAGCTTGCCTGAAGGTCTTCCCGGCGGCAGCCGCAGCTTTCACCTTCGGAGCTTTTCAGAAATTGTACCCGACGGTGAAGACGTTGGAGATAAAAGCGGCCCTGGCCTCCTTGTCGGGGATCGAGTCGCCGTTGTAGGCGGCCATTGTGGGTATCAGCTTGTAGCGGAAAGATACCCCTTTCCCGCTTTTGAACCTGTACTTCGCGTCGGCGTACAGTTCGAGCCCGAATACCCACGCGGGAGCCACGGAAAGGCTATGGCCCGACCCTTCCTCGCCCTCCATGCGGATCTGTCCCAAACCCATCAGGATTCCGGCCCCAAAAGACGGCTCCCACCCCGCCGCTTCCGGTTCATCCTTATAACCGGACGGCAGCCTCCGGGCCGCTCCGAAGGATATCCCGAAGGCGTTGACTTCGGCCCGCTCGGCTTTCGCGCGCAGGAGGGAAAAATCCGAGTAAAACCCGCCTGTATCGGCATATTCGACGGTCCGGATTCCGATGACGCCGGAAGGGGCGTAATTCGTCCCCCCGCTTGTGGACCAGTCCCCCTCGTCTCCTCCGAAGAGGTTCATCTCGTTTACCGACCCCTTCGCGGTCCCCGAGGCGAAGATATCCATTCCGCCGTATAGCTCCCAGACACGCCCCGAACCCGGGGGCGTCTCGCCGCAATGGCAGAGGGAGGGGATAAGGACAATGGCCGGAAGAACAAAGAGGAGAAGGCGGCGGAGGTTTCCGAAAAAGCCATTCGGTTTCAACTGCGCTGTGACCTTTCTGCAAATTTCTGCATTTAAGCGATTCAAAATTAATAGCAAATATCAGCTCTTTCGAGGGAGATAATTATCAAACTGGTTTCCGGCGAGGAAAAGAGCGTTTTTCCACCCGCAACTTCGTTTTTGCCTTGAAAATCCTTCCGGCAAGGCGGATAAAACCCTGTTTAAAGCTCCGGCCGGGGTCAAAACCCCCGTCAGGTACAGCCGGAGAAGCTCCGGACGAGCCGTTGAAATGTTCAAATAGCCGTTGGAAAATGGGCTCGCCGGTCCGGACCATGACAATTTCGGAGAAACCGAAAGGACAAGACAAATGTGGCCGACTTCGCTGTTGCCCAAGACCTGGACGGTTGTTTTAAGGGCTAAAAAATACACAGGAGCAAGTTACTCGAAGGAAACCTTCCTTCGGGACCTGATAGCCGGAATAGTGGTGGGCATAGTGGCCCTCCCCCTTGCCATCGCCTTCGGCATCGCCTCCGGCGTCACCCCCGAACAGGGGCTCGCCACCGCGATAATCGCGGGCTTCCTCATCTCCTTTCTCGGCGGAAGCCGCTACCAGATAGGCGGCCCGACGGGCGCCTTCATCGTAATAATCTACGGAATAGTGACCAGATACGGGTACGACGGCCTCGCCGTGGCGACCATGATGGCGGGCGTTCTCCTCATGGTGATGGGCTTCGCCCGCCTCGGCGCGATAATCCAGTACATCCCCTATCCCGTCACCGTCGGCTTCACCTCCGGCATCGCCCTCATCATCTTCTCCGGTCAGATTCGCGACCTTTTCGGCCTTCCGATGAAGTCCGTGCCTCCCGAGTTCGTCGAAAAATGGGAGGCTTACAGCACCGTACTGGACAAGATCGACCCTCTGGCGACGGCGATAGGCATAGGGACGGTAATCCTCGTCTTTCTATGGCCGAAGGTTTCGCGGCGCGTTCCGGGAGCCTTCGTCGCGGTCATCGTTACGACGATAATCGTTAAGGTCTTCGACCTCCCGGTGGAAACCATAGGAAGCCGCTTCGGAGGGGTTTCCGCCTCCCTTCCCATGCCGAAGCTGCCCCAGGTCAGCCTTGCCCAGATGAGGGAGCTTGTCTCCCCCGCCGTCACCATAGCTCTTCTGGCCGGAATCGAATCCCTTCTCTCGGCGGTTGTCGCCGACGGCATGACCGGCAAGCGTCACCGCTCCAACGTAGAGCTGGTCGCGCAGGGCGTAGCCAACTTCGTCTCACCGATCTTCGGTGGCATCCCGGCCACCGGCGCGATAGCGCGAACCGCGACGAACGTAAGAAACGGCGGAGAGACCCCCGTGGCGGGCATCATCCACGCCTTCGTCATCCTCATAATCCTTCTCTTCTTCGGGAAGTGGGCCGCGCTGATACCGATGGCGACGCTGGCGGGCATACTCGTCGTCGTCTCCTACCACATGAGCGAGTGGCACTCCTTCGTAAAGACCTTCAAGAGCCCCAAGAGCGACGTTGCGGTGCTCCTCATCACCTTCGCCCTTACCCTGCTGGTCGACCTCACGGTCGCGATACAGGTGGGCGTCGTCCTCGCCGCCCTTCTCTTCATGAAGCGCATGGCGGACGTCTCCCAGGCCGGTTTCGTGGACGTAAACGAGCAGGGCGAACTGGAAGAAAAGATCCACTCAGACCTTTTCATCCCGAAGGAAGTTACCATCTACAAGATACGCGGCCCCTTCTTCTTCGGGGCCTCGGAGAAGCTAACCTCGACGCTCGGCCTGCTGCAGGAACACCCGAGAGTTCTCATTTTGAACATGAGAATGGTCCCGGCGATGGACGCCACAGGCCTGAACGCGATGGAAGACATCCTGAAAAAGACAAAGAAACAGGGCACGCTCTTTTTGCTCTTCGGCCTTCAGCAACAACCACGCGGCGTCCTCGAAAAGGGCGGGTTGCTGGAAACCATCGGAAGCGAAAACATCCTGCCGGACCTGAAGGCGGCCCTGGCGAGGGCGGAGCACGTCAAGGGCGCTTCTTAGTGCGGGAAACTGGCGTAGCTCTCCTCAAGTAACGTTTTCAGGGGCGGGGGCATAAAAAGGCCGAGCATGAGCACTATCCCCATGAGGAGTATCACCGGGAAGGCCGTCAGGAAATTGTCGTGGTAACCGGTGGAGGCGGCTTCTTTTGAGGGCTTTCCCTGCACCACCGCCAGCACGGTTTTTCCCATCCCCATGAAGACCATCATCAGGAAGACGAGCATAAGCCCGGCGATATAACCCCGGCCGCTCGCCTGCGCGGAGTTTATTATCGTCATTATCGACTGAAAGGGGCCGAAGGGCGGCGACCCGCTGGCGGCCAGAAAGCCGAGCAGGAAAAGCCACCCCGACACCGGCAGCCTTACCCGCGCCCCGGCGACCTCGTCGGTAAGCTTGCTGCCGTAGGCGCGGTGGATGTTTCCCGCCGTCATGAACATCAGCCCTTTCGCCAGCCCGTTGTTGACCAGGTGAAAGAGCGCCCCGAAAATAGCCGTCCCGCCCAGCCCGAGTCCAAGAGCCAGTATCCCCATGTGCTCCACGCTCGAATAGGCGAGCATCCGCTTGAAATCCTTCTGCCTTATTACGAAGACTCCCGCCACGGCCATCGACAGAAGCCCCATCGCGATAAGTATCGTCCTCGGATAGAGCGCGCCGCTTGCCGTGGCGATGGCGTAGACGCGGATCACTCCCAGAAAGGCGCAGCTCGTCATCGCTCCGGCCAGAAGCCCGCCGACCAGTCCCGGAGCCTCGCCGTAGGCGTCGGGCTTCCAGGTGTGCATCGGCGCGAATCCCATCTTCGTGCCGTAGCCGACGAGAAGGAGCACGAAAGCGCCGTGGAGCCACGGCTGCGAAAGGTTCGGGGCGTCGCGAAGCAGGTCGTCGATCATAAGGGTTGGGGCGAACCCCTGCCGAAGCGCGGCGTAAGCCATGAAGAAGGTGCCGAGGAGTGAAAGCGCTATCCCGACCGAGCAGATGAGGAGGTATTTCCAGGTCCCCTCGATAGAGCGGCGGTTGCGGTTGAAGTAGATCAGGGGGGCGGTGGTAAGGGTGGTCGCCTCCATCCCTATCCAGAGCATCCCGAGGTGGCGCGAAGCGGCTACCACGCTTGTCATCCCCAGAAGCGCCAGCAGACAGGCACAGAAAATCCTGTTGTCGCGCTCCTGCCGGTGCTGGAGGTAACCCACGGCGTAAAAGGAGGAGAGACAGAAAAGGACGCTTACGAGCGCCAGTATCAGCCTTCCGGGGGCGTCGAAGGCCAGCCACGCGCCGGGAGACGGGGTAACGGGGTTGTTTATCACCGTCACCGTCAGGATGAGGTGGAGGGAGCCCCCAAGCGGCAGCAGCCACGGCCTTGACCCGTTCGACGGCAGGGCCAGCGCGAACGCCGCCACCGCCAAAGGCACGAAGATAAGGGCTTCAACCATGCTTCACTCCCTCAAGGCCGACAGGTTCTGGGTGCTGATGGAGGAAAACTCCCTGTTTATGTGGTTTATGATTATCCCCATGACGAAGATGGCGACGAAAAGGTCGAGGAGCATCCCTATCTCGATGAGGAAGGGTACCGCCTCGACCAGAATCAGGCCGAACATGAAGATTCCGTTCTCCAGAATCAGGAAGCCGAGAACCTGGCTTATCGCCTTCATCCTCGTCGTGAGGAACAAAAAACCGGCGAAGATCGTCGAAAGGGCGGCCGGTATGATCAGGCTGCCCGAGTGCTCGGGAAGAAGGGGAAGACGGCCGGAGATTACTATCGCCAGGCCGGTTCCCAGCGCCCCGAGAACCACCGAGGGGGCGAACCCCACCAGCGGCTCGACCTCGCGCTTTATCTCGGCGTTACGAAGGGCGCGGTGGAGCAGGAAGGGTATCGCGAACCCTTTTAGTACGAGCGCGGGAAGGGTCACTCCGAGGGAGACGAGGGGCGAGGAGGCGTGGACCAGAACCGGAGCGACGCCGAGGAGCACCCCCTGAAGGGCTACGGCGTTTATTACCGCGCGGATGCGGCTGGTGGCGAGGACGTAGAAGTTCAGAAGGAACATCACCACCAGTATTATCTCAAGCGCAAATCTCATTTTCTCATCTCAGCAGCAGAAGGAAGCCGAAAGCGCAAAGCACGCAGGCGGCGACGAGAAGATTGGGAACCTTCGTCAGCCTGAGCCTCGCCATCGCCGATTCCACAACCCCGATTACGGCGGCGAGCAGAACCATGAGGACGAGGAAGAGGGCGGTGTCGGTCGCGAGCGAACCGGCGCTGAAAGGCGCTATCACGCGCACCAGCACCGAGCCGAGGACGAAGAGCTTTACCGCGGCCCCGTACTGGACGAGTCCGAAGAGGGGCCCGCTGTGATCGAGCACCATCACCTCGTGGATCATCGTAAGTTCGAGGTGGGTGTTGGGATCGTCGAAGGGTATCCGGCAGTTTTCCGCCAAGAGAAGGACGAACAGTCCCGCGGCGAGGAGCGCCAGCGCCGGTCCGTTTCCCCAAGAGGAGAAAAACTGCGCGCCGAAGAGCATCTCGCCGAGCTGGAGGGAGCCGGAGATGCGGGCGAGGGCCAGAAAGACGAAGAAGAGTATCGGCTCCGCGAAGCAGGCGAAAGTCCCCTCCCTCGCCGCTCCCATACCCTCGAAGGCGGAGCCGGTATCGAGCGCCGCCGTCATTGTGAAGAAGCGCGAAAGGGCGAAAAGGTAGGCGAAGAGAATAGCGTCTCCGGCGAAACCGGCGGGAGGCGGGCCTCCGAAGGGGACGAGGACTCCGGCAAGCAGCGCGGCCGCCAGCGCCACCACCGGCCCTGCCTTGAAGACCCAGGTCGTCGTCAGGCTGAAGGTGAACCCCTTCCCGAAAAGCCTCGCCATGTCGCGGTACGCCTGAAAGAGCGGCGGCCCCGAGCGTCCCGAGAAAAAGGACTTGGTCTTGTTGATCACCCCGACAAGCAGGGGCGGAACGAGCAGAAGGAGCAGCAGATGAAGAACTATTCCGGCCATCGGTCCCTCACCACCAGAAGAGGAGGGCGAGCACGGTCGCCAGAATGTAAAGGACGTAAACCTGCATCACCCCCTGCTGGAATACCCTGAACTTTCCGGCTATCCGCTCCGAAAAATCCCACCACGGCGTCAGCATCCTGTCCAGCACCGGGTCCGGCGTCTCGCTGTGGAACCGCGACGGCCCCGGAAAGTATCCCTTTATGCGCGGACCCCTCTTCTTTGGCCAGAGGGCCCACGAGAAGAGGTCCACGACCATCTGCGCGAAGGAGGAGGCGGTGTACTGCATGCGGGCGGTCGGCGCGAGGTAGCCGCAGTCCCACGTCACCGTGCTCTCGACCGGCCCCTTCCTGAGCTTCGCCCGGAGCCAGAGCGCAAGCGCCAGAAGCAGGGCCAGCAGCGCCGCCCCCGCGAGACTGACCCACCCCAGCGGCGCCAGCTTCGCTATGGAAACGACCGGTTTGGCACCCGGCACCCAGGAGGCCACCACCGGGTCGAGCACTCGCGGCAGGAGGAAGGGCGCTATGCCGATAAGGGCGCAGATACCCGCCAGAACAGCCATCGGAGCGACCATCGCGGGGGGAGGGTCAGAAGTCTCTTTCAGGGAAGCCGAGCGGGGCTCCCCGAGAAATACCGTTCCGTAAACCTTTACGAAGCAGACCACCGCCAGCGCGCCGATGAGGGCGAGCGCCGGAGCCGCGAAGGCGGGACCGGCGAAACCCGCTCCCTCTCCTCGCGCGGCGGCGGAAAAAAGGCCGAGGTAGATTAAAAACTCGCTTATAAAGCCGTTGAGCGGGGGAAGGCCGCAGATTGCGACCGCCCCCGCGAGGAAGGCGAGAGCCGTGAGGGGCATTCTCTTCGCCAGCCCTCCCATGTGGTCCATCTCCCGGGTGTGGACTGCGTGAATCACCGAGCCCGCGCTGAGAAATAGAAGGGATTTGAAGAGGCCGTGGTTGAGGACGTGGAGAATCCCCCCCGCGAGCCCCAGCGCCACCCACTCCGGCCTGCCGAGCGAGCGCCCCATGAGGGCGAGCCCCAGCCCCATCACGATGATGCCGATGTTCTCTATCGAGTGGTAGGCCAGAAGGCGCTTGAGGTCGTGCTGGCCGAGGGCGAAGAGGACTCCCAGCACGCCGGAGATTACGCCGAGGGCCAGAAGGAGCCCGCCCCACCACGCGGGCGGCGCGGGAAGCCACCCCACGAGCCTGACAAGCCCGTAAATCCCCATCTTGAGTAGCACGCCGGAGAGTATCGCCGAGACGTGGCTGGGCGCGTTGGCGTGAGCGCCGGGAAGCCAGACGTGGAGGGGCATGAGCCCGGCTTTCAGTCCGAAGCCGAGAAGCCCGAGGAGGAAGACCGCCGTGGTCTGCGTTTTGGTCAGAATCCCCGGCGCAAGAGGGCCGAGGTCGTAAGAGCCGGTCGCGGTGCGCAGTATCGAGAACATCGCCATAAGCGCCAGTATTCCGACGTGGGTGGCCACGAGGTAATGCCAGCCCGCCTCCCGCACCTCGGGCTTTTCGTCCTCCGTGGCGACGAGGAAGAAGGCCGCCAGAGTCATTACCTCCCACGCCGTAAGAAAAAGCAGCGCGTTTTGGGCGACGAGGAGAAGCGCCATGCCCGCCGGGACCAGCCCGTAGAAAAAGCGGAGCCTCTGGCCGTTTTCGGGGTGTTTTTCCTGCGGCCAGTAGGCGGAGCCGTAGACTCCGCAGAGGGCGGGTATAAGAAAGACGGGGATCAGGAAAAAGGAGGAGAGGGGATCGGCCTGAACCTTTAACCTGCCGCCGAGGATGCCGCCGCCTATGTCGGCGAGCCCTTCCCCCGGCGCGAAAATACCCAGCCCCGCACCCGCAAGGCCGATAAGCGACGCGGCGCAGAGCACCCCGGTTGCCAGGTGCTGGCCAGCCCGGGATTTTTTGTCGAAAAAGAGGCCGGGGAGGCCGCTCAGGGCCGAGAGCGCGACGGCGAGGAGGATCAGCCTCTCAGCCATTCGAGCCCTCTAAAACGCCCATCAGGCGAAGAATGCCGTCCACTATCGTCCACGGATGGGGCGGGCAGCCGGGAATCCAGAGGTCCACGGGCAGTATCGACCCGACGCCGTCGTGGGCTTCGGGGCTTCCCCGGAAAGGCCCGCCGCCGATGGCGCAGGCGCCGCAGGCTATGACGAGTTTCGGCGGCGGCAGGGCGGCGTAGCTCTTCTCCAGGGCTACCAGCATGTTTTTCGAGACCGGCCCGGTGACGACAAGCGCGTCGGCGTGGCGGGGGCTCGCCACGAACTGGACGCCAAAGCGGGGAAAGTCGAAGACCAGCGTCCCGGTGACGATAAGCTCCGCCTCACAGCCGTTGCAGCCGCCCGCGCTCACCTGCCGGAGCTTGAGCGACCGGCTGAAGAGGCTTTTTAGTTCGCCCTCCAGGGGCTTCACCGGCGGAGGGCCGGAGCCGGGACCGATGACGAGGTCTTCCCGCCTCGTCGCGGCGAGCCGGTGCTCCCGGGAGAAACCGATGCACCCGTTTGGGCACGCCCTTTCGCACTCGGGACAAAAGAGGCAGGTTCCCAGATCCAGCCGGGGGCCTCCCTCGCCGCACCGGATCGCCGAGACGGGGCAAGCCTCCTCGCACGCCCTGCAACCCTCGAAGCACCTGCCGGGCGAAAGGACCGGGAGGCCGCGAAACCCTTCCGCGACCGGCTGTTCTCCCGGTTTGGGGAGGGGCGCGGTGCGGTGGCCCAGCGAAAGGCGTGTCCGAAGTATCCTCAGCATTCCCGGACGCTCACAGGTCGTGGCCCGCGTAGGCAAGGTTGAAGGACTTGTTGCAAAGCGGAAAATCCGAGATCGCCTGACCCCGGAGACAGAGCGCGAGGCCGAACCAGTTGTGGACCGAGGGGTCCACGACGTCCGCCGCGACGACCTTTCCGAGATTGTCGGTTATCTTCGCGTGGACGAGCTCCCCGCGCCACGCTTCCACCAGAGCCAGGGCGAAGCTGTCGGGGCGGAGCGGCCCGCAGGGGATTTCGAGCGGGCCTTCGGGCAGCGCGCCGAGGGTTTCCATTACGAATTCGGCGGAGCGGTCCATTTCGAGGCTGCGCACCAGAGCCCTGGCGTGAACGTCGCCGTGAGCGCCCACCGAAACGGGAATCTGCCGGAAACGGCTGGCCCCCGCCGGGTGGTCGGTGCGAACGTCGAGGGTTAGCCCCGAGGCGCGGGCCGCAAGCCCCACAAGTCCGATTGCCCGGGCGTCCTCCGCGCTGACCCTCCCGGTTCCGTCGAAGCGGGCCATCACCGAGGGCGCGTCGAGGAGAAGGTCGATCGACCTTCTGGCCTCGCGGTGGTGGGTCTCAATTCTCTTTCGCAGCTCAGCGGCGGCCTTGCTATCGACATTGAAGAGGACTCCCCCCGGCCGAACCAGCCCCCGGCCGTGCCTGTTTCCAGAAATTGTCATGAGGCAGTTCAGGAAGTCTCCCCGGATCCTTCCGTTGTACTGGGCGGTCGGCAAGAACCCCACGTCGTTGCCCAGAGCGCCGAGGTCTCCGACGTGGTAGGCGATGCGCTCCAGTTCGAGGGCGACTGCGCGAATGGCCTCCGCGCGCGGACTCGCTTCCACCCCGCACAGCGCTTCGAGGCAAAGGGCGTGGGCGGTCGCTCCTCCCACCGCAGTGTCTCCGGTGATGGATTCGGCCACCGCAGCCCAGCGCGGAGAAATATCGCCCAGCAAGAATCCCAGCGCCCCCCTGTGCTGGTAGCCAAGCCGTATTTCGAGGTGAAATACGTTTTCGCCGTGGCACTGGAAACGGAAGTGGCCCGGCTCGATGATGCCCGCGTGTACCGGCCCCACCGCTACCTCGTGAATCTCCTCCCCTTCAACGCGGTAAAAGGAGGCGTCGCCCGGAGGCGGAACTTCGAGGTCTATTTTGCGAAGGGGTTTCAGCCAGGGGTGGCCTTCCGGCTCCACCCTCCAGCTCTCGTAGAGACTTCTTTCGAGGGAGTGAGCCCCGGGATGGCGGACGGTAAGGCTGGGATAGGAGGGCGAGGGGGCAAGGCGGCAGAGTTTTATGATCCCTTCGGAATCGAGGGCAAGGGCGGCGATGACCCCCGTCTTGCCGGTCTTTTTCGGGTAGCCGAAAAGCCCGATGAGCCTCGTGCCCTTCTCCAGCGCCGAGGAGACGGCCGCCGAGAACCCTTCGGCCACATACTCCGGTATCGCGTCAAGCTCGACGCAGAGAGGGTTTCGGGCGCTGAGAAGGTCTCCCGCCAAGTCAGCCTCCCTCGCAGGCGAAACCGGGCAGGGCGCACTCCGCCTCCCTGAAAGCTTCGAGAATCTCCTTCACCGGAAACTGCTCCCTGAGGGCCTTTTTGAGCTTTTCGTCGCGAAGGCAAAAGGAGAGGTGCGAAAGGAGGTGAAGGTGGGCGCGCACCGTGGGACTGACTATCGTAAAGACGGTGCTGACGGGTTTTTTGTCCAGCGCCTTGAAATCCACTGGAGTTTCGAGAAAGCACAGGGTCAGAAGCGGGCGGTTGACGTGAAGGACTATGGGGCTTCGGACGTGCGGGATCGCAATCCCTTCCCCAACGCCGGTGGAGCCCAGCTCCTCCCGCGCCAGAAGGACCTTGTAAAGGTGGACGCGGTCAACCTCGTCGGGAAGGCGAAGGTGCGCGACGATCTCGCCCAGCGCCGAGGGCACGTCGGCGCCGCCTACGCGGTAGAAGATTCCCCCAGCCTCAAGCGACGAAAATGCGGAAGGAAGGGCGACCTCCGAGGGCTCATGGAATATTTCGGGAGAGATGTGGATTCGCCGGGCGGTGGCCCACTCCAGCAGCTCCATGCGGTTGAAGCGGTACTGGTCGTTGACCAGAAAGAAGGGGATATCATCGTTCCGAATCCACCGGTAGACCGTCTTCTCAGAGACTTCGAGAAACCGGGCCGCGTCCCGAACCGAAAGATGCATTGCCTATCCTCACATACATAGTTAGGACACACAATAATAAAACAGAGTTTCTTCCTGAAACCTCCGGGAGTCAATGATTTTTGCAAAAATGTCCGGGGCTGACGCGGCGGGTAGGAGGTTGACCCCGGTTGTCCGAATTTGACGGGAGGTAAACATGGAATAGGAACTGACAAAAAGAATAGCCAGGAGATAAGAATATCGCCATCAACCTCTGGATTCCCCCTTCGGGGGAATGACGCCGTAACTTCCGGCAAACTATTTCGGCGAAGGGCAAGGAGTTCCCACTTCGCTTTTCAAGCTTCGAGGGACAAGCCGCAGGGCGCGCGGTCGCAGGCAGTCTTTCGCCAAAACAGCTTCCGGCGCGGTTTTCCGTTCCCGGCGAGGAATCCCGCAGCGAAGGGGCGAGGCAGTAGCAGCGCTACGGCGAGCCCTTGAGCGAGGACATGACGATGCCGGGGACGGAAAGGATGCGCCGGGGAGCCTAGATGTGGCGGATAACCGTGTAGTCCGCCAACCCCTCAAGAGCATCGCGGTAGACCGAAGGCGGGAAATTGTCCCGTAGCCTCTTCTTCGCCTTCTCGACCAGATCCCTCGCCTTGACCTTGGAGACGTTAATCGCGTCGTACTTTTTGATGAGAGAGAGGGTGAAGGAGAGATCGCCGTCGATAATCTCCTCGCGGTTGACTATCGATTCGATCTTTTGGCGCTCTTCGACGGAGCAGCAGGAGAGGACGTGGATAAGGGGTATGGTGATCTTCCCCTCGGTGAGGTCGGTCCCTATCTTCTTTCCGAAGGCCGCCTCCTCCGCTATGTAGTCCAGGCAGTCGTCCACGATCTGGAAGGCGACGCCTATGTCCATGCCGAACTGCCGGAGGGCGTCTACCTGCTCTTTTTCGATGTTGCCCAGAAGCCCTCCCACCTCGCAGGGAGCCGAGAGCAGCATCGCCGTCTTGTTTATCACTACCCGGAGATATTCGTCCTCGGTTATGTCGAGGTCGCAGGTCTTTACCAGCTGTAGCACCTCTCCTTCGGCTATCGAGGTGGTAGCCGAGGAGACGGCGCGCAGTATCTCCATCGAGCCGTGCCTGGTGAGCAGCTTGAAGGACTTGCTGAAGAGAAAGTCGCCCACGAGGACCGCGGCGGCGTTGCCCCAGATGACGTTTGCGGCTTCCTGTCCGCGCCGCATCTGGGCGTTGTCCACCACGTCGTCGTGAAGAAGGGTCGCGGTGTGGATAAATTCCATTATCGCCGCCAGCGGCACCGCGTCGGGGCCGTCGTAGCCGGAAAGCTTCGCGCTGATGAGCAGGAAAAGAGGGCGCATGCGCTTGCCCCCGCTCGAAAGGATGTGCCTTCCGATAACGGGTATCAGCGATATCTCGGATTCGAGGTTCTTGTCGAATTCCTCTTCGACCTCGGCCATCCTGTCCGCGACCAGCCCTACTATTTCGTTTATTTCCATTGCCATCCGATCAAGACCCTCAGCGAACTAAACAAATACGTCTCCAATCTTAACCCCTCCGCCCCTGATAAACGCACCGGCGGACATCGCGCCGCGTCCCTCGGGAAGGATTTCGCTCACCAGCACCGCCCCCTCCCGGCAGGCCACCGCGAACCCCAACCCCCCGGCCTTTATCACCTCTCCCGGCGCTCCGGACCCTTCGACGGCTACAGCGCGGAGAAATTTGACGACCTTGCCGCAGAGGAGTCCCCTGCACCCCGGCGAGGGGGAAAGGGCGTTTATCTTCGCCGCCAGAGCGGCGGCATTCGTCGAAAAATCCGCCTTCTGGAAGGATTTGTCAATCAACTTCGAGTAAGTGGCCCTTGACTCGTCCTGCGCCACCGGCGTAAGGGTTCCCTCGCGGAGCTGGCGTATCGTGTCCGCCATGAGGTCCGCGCCCACAGTCGAGAGCATCGCCGAAAGCGCCCCGGCGGTAACCTCGGGGCTGAGCCCGGTCTTCCACTGCTCTAGTATCGGGCCGCTGTCCATCCCCTCGTCCATGAGCATCGTGGTGACGCCGCAAAATTCGTCTCTGCAAAGGATCGTCCAGGCCACGGGAGAGGGGCCGCGATGGCGGGGAAGAAGGCTGGGGTGTAAATTGAGCGCACCCCTGCGGCCGGCGGCGAGTATCTCTTTCTTCAGAATCTGCCCGTAATCGACGACGACCAGAAACTCGGGAGAGATTTCGCGGATCCGCGCCACAGCCTCGGGAGTATTGATTTTATCCGGGGAATAGACGGGTATTCCGAGTTCCAGAGCCAGACTCTTGGCGGGAGTGGGGGAAAGGGCTCTGCCGCGACCCTTCGGGCGGTCGGGCTGGGTTACCAGAAGGGTGATATCCTCGCCGAAATTTTTAAGGAGCCGAAGCGTCGGGAGTGAGAACTCGCCGGTTCCGAAAAAAACCAGAGGGCCGGGTCCGCTCCCCTCCATTACCCTTTATCCCCGCATTCCAGCGCCTTTTTGCGCTTGGACAGATAGCGGCTTCTCTTCAGGCGGCTTATGTGGTCGAAAAAGAGCACCCCTTCCAGGTGGTCTATCTCGTGCTGGATGGCGACGGCGCAAAGTTCGCGCCCCTCGATCCGGACCGCCTTTCCCTCAAGGTCGTAACCCTGAACCTCGATAAGATCCGCCCGGGTTACTTTCTCGCGCAGGTCGGGCACGGAAAGGCACCCTTCCTCAAGGGCTATCTCCCCCTCTTTTTTCGTCAGCACGGGGTTGACGAGAACGATGAGCTCCCCCTCTTTTTCCCCGCAGGAGAGATCGACGACGATGAGCCGCTCGCTCACCCCGACCTGGGGCGCGGCGAGGCCGATGCCCTCGGCGTGGTACATGGTCTTCACCATGTTCGCCGCCAGCTCCCTTATTCTGTCGTCGATCTTCTCCACCTCGGCGGCCTTGTTCCGAAGGACCGGGTGGGGAAACTGTATTATCTCCAGTATGGACATCTTTTGACCTTCGTCTTTTTTAGTGGTTACGAAGGAATTTTAACCCGAGGGAGGGGCTGAGGGCAACAGCGGTTGCCCGCGAATTTTAAAACAAAAAAAGAAGACCGCCCCGGCGGCGCCGGAGCGGTCTTCTTTTTTCAGGCTTGGCTGACTTTTAGTGGCAGTCGGAGCAGGAGGGCACTGACTTGCCGGAGTGGCAATCGGTGCAGCCCTGCTGGGCCTTCTCGATGTGGAACTTGTGGATGTAGGCCGGGTCTCTGCCGGTCTTCTTGAGCGGCAGCATGACGCCGTGGCAGTCGAAGCATTCGACCTTGTGCTTGATCTTGCGGTCGCTGACGTGAATCTCGTGCATCTTTTCGGAAGTCTTCTCGGTTTCGAGAGCTTCCTTCTGGCCGTGGCACTTGACGCAGTTGTCGGCGGGCTTGCTGGGCGAATTTATGTTTGAATGGCAGCTTCTGCAGGACTTTTTGCCCTTGGCGTGCTCAAACTTCGCTCCCGCGACGGTTACCTGCGGGCGGAGCTTGTGGCAGCTGGAGCACTGTCCGGTTTCCTTCATGTTGTGATGGCACTGCACGCAGATCTCGGGTTTGACTTCGAGATGCTTTTCCTGGGTGGTTGCGCTGTGGCAGGTGGTGCACTCGGGATTGAGGCCGTTGTCGAGATCGCCCAGATGGGTGGAGTGCTCGAATTCGCCTCCGGCGAACTGCTTCGGACCCTTTTCGTCCAGCTTCTTCGGGTCGTGGCAGCCATACGCGATATTCATGCAGGATGCTTCCGGGACGTGGGCGCTGGCCTTGCTCGGCCCCTTTCCGGTGACGAAATATACGCCGGAGATAGCGCCGTCGATAGCCTTGTACTTGATGTGGTTCCAGGCCCCCGGCGGAAGATGGCACTCTGTGCACGATACTTCCTTGTGGCCGCTTTCTGCCCAGTTTTTGTAATAGGGCTTCATGGCATGGCAGCTGCCGCAGAAGCTTGAGGAGTTCGCGAACTGCCAGCCGCCGTAGACGGCGACCACCAGGACTACGGCGACAACAATCACGGTTGTCATGGTTATTTCGCTCTTAAGTTCCCTCCAGCAATTTCCGAACGCTTTAAATACTGACATGGATCGAAACTCCCTTGTAAGGTTGAGGATCCCAAAAGCCTGCCGCAAAAACCGGCAGAGCGCAGTTAACCAAATTTTCAAGCACGGGAGTATATTCGTTTGTAGCCGAATTCGCCATAGGCTTTCTTTTCTTTTGAAAAAATTATCAAAACCCTCTTTTTACCGCACAACCACGGAAGCTTGACACCACAGCCCGCCCTGCTTTACCGTAACGGTGCGCAATCCGCACGAAAACACAAGGAAAAACACCCATATGAAACGCCTCGTCCTCGCCTCCGGGAGCCCCCGCAGGCGCGAGCTTCTCACCACTCTTGCGATACCCTTCACCGTGGCGCCCTCCGGCGCCGACGAATCCATCCCCGCCGGTGTCTCCCCCGCCGAGGGCGCCGTCCTCGTGGCGGAGCGAAAAGCGGTTGAAACCGCGGCGCTGTTTGGCCCCGGCGACGTAGTCCTCGCCGCTGACACCATCGTCGTCGTGGACGGCGCGGTTCTCGGCAAGCCCAAAGACGAAGAAGAGGCGAGGCGGATGCTTTCGACCCTCTCCGGGCGCGCCCATGAGGTCATCACCGGAGTCGCCCTCTTTCACGGAGGAAAGTGCCGGAAAATTTCCGTTTCCACCGAGGTGTTTTTCCGCAGACTCGACCTTCGCATAATCGAGTGGTACCTTTCTACGAAAGAGCCCTTCGACAAGGCGGGAGGCTACGGCATTCAGGGATACGCCTCCTCCTTCGTAGAATCCATAAGGGGCTCTTGCACCAACGTAGTGGGCCTGCCTCTGGCGGAGACCGTAACCCTTCTTGAAGAGGTTGGTTTTTCGCCGTGGCAGACAGGGCAAGACAAGTGAGCGTCGCCGGTAAAGTGAAAGAAGTGCTGGGCGCCATAAAGGACGCGGCCGAAAGTTCGGGGCGCGACCCGGCAACCGTCCGCCTTGTCGGGGTGACGAAGACAAAGCCCCCCGAAAAGGTAATGGAAGGGTACGAGGCGGGGCTTCGCCTCTTCGGGGAGAGCTATATTCAGGAAGCGCTCCCGAAAATGGGCGCATTGCCCTCCGACATAGAGTGGCACATGATAGGGCACCTCCAGTCGAACAAGGCGAAGCTGGCGGTGGGGGCTTTTTCGCTGATACACACCCTCGACCGCCCCTCCCTCGCGCAGGAGTTGAACAGGGCGGCGCTGGCGAGGGGGGTGCGCGTAAAGGTCCTTATTCAGGCCAACCTCGCGGGGGAGGTCTCCAAGCACGGGACCGACGCGGAAGGGGCCGTCACTCTTGCGAAGCGGGCTTTCGAGTGGCCGGGGCTGGAGATTTCGGGACTGATGACGATACCGCCCTACGAAGACGACCCCGAAGAGTCCAGAAAACACTTCCGTGCGCTCCGGGAGCTTCGGCGCAGAATTGATTCCCTGGGCCTTGATGGGGTAAAAATGGAGCATCTCTCGATGGGGATGAGCAACGACTTTCGCGTGGCCGTCGAGGAGGGAGCGACTCTGGTTCGCGTCGGCTCCCTCATCTTCGGCGAACGCGGTCAGGAGATCTGATGGCGGCACTTCCGAAAATTACCATAATCGGCCTCGGCAACATGGGCGAAGCGATCCTCTCCGGACTCCTCGGCTGTGCAGCCGCAGAGCCCTCGATGATAACGGGCGTGGAGGCCGACGCGGGGCGCGGAAAAGAGCTGGCGGCGAAATACGGGATTAAAGTCACCCAAGACATAGCGGAAGGGTGCAAAAACTCCCCGGTGGTAATCCTCGCCGTAAAGCCCAAGGACGCGGGGAGGGCCGTCTCGGTCCTCGCCGGAACCGGCTCCACCCTCATATCCATCTGCGCAGGGCTCACCCTCGGCTTTTTTCAGGAAATCCTCGGCGACAGCGCCAGAATCGTCCGCGTAATGCCCAACACGCCTGCCCTTATCGGCGAGGGCGCTTCCGCCTACTGCCCCGCCCCCTCCGCCACCGACGGGGATTGCCTGGTGACCGAGACTATCTTCGGCGCGGTCGGCACGGTGGTGCGCGTGAGCGACGAAAAGCTGATGGACGCGGTGACCGGCCTTTCGGGCAGCGGCCCCGCCTACGTCTTCTTGTTTCTCGAAGCGCTGGCCGACGCCGGGGTCGCGGCGGGGCTGGACAGAGCCACCGCGAGGGCGCTGGCGGCGCAGACGGTAAAGGGCTCGGCGGCGATGGCCCAAAGCTCCCCCCTTCACACCGGCGAGCTCAAAGACCGGGTCTGCTCGCCCGGCGGCACCACCATAGAGGGCGTCCGCACCCTCGAAGGTACGGGCTTTCGCTCGGCGGTGATGGAAGCGGTGCTGGCGGCGGTTGAAAGATCCCGCGCCCTCGGAGGCTGAGGATGGAGGTTTTCGGCAACCTGATCATCGGCCTCGCGCTCGTTCTCGATTTCGGGCTGGGGCTTTACAAGTGGGTGGTCATCGCCTCGGCCGTGCTGAGCTGGGTGCGGCCGGACCCTTACGCGCCGGTGGTGCGTTTCATATACTCGCTGACCGACCCGGTGATATACTGGATACGCCGCCGCCTCCCGACCGTTATCGGCGGACTTGACCTTTCGCCTTTCGTGCTGATTTTGGGTATAATCGCCGTACAAAGATTCGTCCTGCCCGCCATCGTAGAGTGGGCAAAGCATTTATAGCAGTATGCGTATTTAGTCAGGAGGAGTTATCCATATGAGAATCCGCGCTTCTACCATACACGAGCAGACCTTCAGCGTGAGTTTCCGCGGTTTCGATCCCAAGGAAGTCGACGATTTTCTGGAGAAGGTCGCGCAGGAGATAGAGCACCTCAACACCGAGAAGGAAGCGCTCGAAACCACGCTGGCGAAGGAAAAGGAAGACCGCCTCAAGCTGGAAGAAGCCCTCTCCGCCTCCCGCGACCTCCAGAAGACGATCATGGATCACTCCCGGCGCGAGGCCCGCGTCATCGAGGAGCGCGCCCGTCTGGAAGCTGACAGGCTGATCAGCGAGGCGAGAAGAGTTGTTGAAGCCTACATACGCGACATAGAGCTTCTTCGCGAAAAGCGCATCTCCTTTCTCTCCGGCATGGCGGGGATGGCCGAAGCCCTCCGCGAATGGATGGAGCGCCAGCCCTCCGAGCCCGGCCCCTCCACCGAAGAGATCGAAAGGTCCGCGAAGATGAAGGAACTGCCTGAAATCCCCTCCGAGCCGCCCCTCGTGCTGCCGGAGGAAGAGTATTTTCCGCCTCCCGAGCCGCCCCGCAAGAGCGTGGAGCCCTTCGAGCTCGAACCGGCGCAGTCCGTCTATTCGCAGGAGGCCGAAGAGCCCGAAAGCGGCTTCACCGTGCCGGAAGAACCGCTCATGGAGCCCGCTCCCATCTCCTCCAAAGAGCCGAGCCCGAAGCAGTCCACGACCCTCTTCTCCCTCGTCGAAAAATAAACCCTTGGCCGGAGAGCAGGCTGTTGACAAAGTCATTTGTGGCGAAAGAGAAGTTTTTTGCACAGAAAACAGAACAACAAGGGGACATCAGGTCAACAGACTGAGATTGCGACAAACACAGTATTTTCTTCGAGAACAAGGAAGGCGAGAAAAATGACCGGAGGAATACCGATAGGTATTTCGAGGACGTTTTTCGAGCCTGACGAAGTAAATCGGAGAAAAGACGAGGTTTGTCAGCAATCTGTGGCCGTAGGCTACCTTTCCGAGACCCCCGGCGGAACCATCATAGAGATCTGGGCGAAGCCCCGCTCCTCGAAGACGAAGATAGCGGGGCTTCACGGTAATTCTCTCTCGGTAGCGATCTCGGCTCCCCCCGTCGAAGGGGAGGCCAACAAGGAACTGACCGGTTTTTTCGCCAAACTCCTCGGAGTCCCCAAAACCTCCGTCGAACTCGCCTCCGGCTCCACCGGCAGAAACAAGCGCCTCCTGGTAAGGAACCTCTCTCCTTCAGAAATCGCAAAGATAATAGATTCTCTGGTTTAGCTGGAAAATAGTAGCGTAGGTCGCGCCCCCGGAACGAAGGCCGACAACCCTTTATCGTCATTCCCGCGAAGGCTAATCCAGAATTGAATTTATTTGTGAAAACCGTTTACAACTTGCCGGGCTTCGCCCCGCACCCTAGTCACTTCTTTTAGAAAGAAGTGACCAAAAAATCGGCCCGGACGCGTCGCTCGCTCTATGAGCGACCACTTCGTTCCGGCTGGGCCGTACGGGGCACCCACTACGCTTCGCTCCGTTAAGACCCCGCGCCGGCCCGACGCCTCCACTCGTTGCGCCGCGTACGGGCCCCGAAAGGAACGAAAAGAAGGCTCGCACACGAGAAGGATTATTTGATCTCGTGTGCTCGAAGGTAATTTGTTTACACGTATCTCAAATAGCTGTAGCCAACTCTACCTTCGAGTCCAAAAACATTTCGTTAATCTGTTTTTGGACGAGCCATATTTTCGTCCTCCACATGGCCCGTAGGTGACGCAGGGAGCGGAGGCGGAAAGGGCGGCGGGGGGGTCTTAGTGAGCGCAGCGAACGGGTGCCCCCTCACGCCCCCGCCGTAGCGA
This sequence comes from bacterium, assembly GCA_004322275.1. Taxonomy (NCBI): domain Bacteria; species bacterium. The sequence goes on along the minus strand of SCTA01000019.1, from coordinate 16,833 downwards.
CCGGTCGCTCGTAGAGCGAGCGGCTCCTTCCGGGCCGAGTTTTGTCCCACTTTTTCGACAAAAAGTGGGGCCGGGCGTGGGGCGGCCAGACCCACAAGCAGTAACACTTCGATCAGGTTATTTCAGAGGATTAAACATGGCTATTTCACATATGGCTTATGGCGACGGCGCGAGGATTCTGGCGCGGGCGAAGGGCAGAATTACCGGCGCTGGCGGCACTGTTCAGGGGGACGAGAAGTCGGGGTCTTTCAGCGTCAAGGGGTTCGAGGGCACCTACGACGTCGGCGACGGCTGGGTCGAGATCAGGGTGACGGACAAACCCTTCTTCATCCCCGAAGAGGCGGTGAAGAGCTGGCTCTCCTCCAACGTGAAGGCGTAGCGGCGTAAGGCTCTAAAACCCAAAAAAAGGCCGCCCCAAGCGGAGCGGCCCTTTACATTTGGCGCGGGTATAAAATCAGACGATGAAGCCCGCCGGGGGAGTGAAGACGCGGGCTCCGAGCTCCTGATCTAGCGCGAGAAGCCCCTTGCCGTCGCCCTCGACGAGCTTTAGCTTGCGAACAAGAAGGCTGAAGCTGGATTCTTCCTCTACCTGCTCGGTGATGAACCACTGGAGCATTATCTGCGCGGCGTGATTGTTGTCCTGTCTGGCGATATCCATCAGGTTGTTTATCGAGGCGGTGACGACCTTCTCGTGGGAGAGGCCGTACTCGGCCATTTCGAGGAGGGAGGAGTAGTCGTTTCTGGGTTCGGTTATTCCCAGCACCCAGGCCCTGTCGCCGACGCTGCTGATGAAGCGGAAGAACTTCTCGCCGTGGACAAGCTCCTCCTGCGCCTGCACCTTGAACCAGTTGGCGAAGCCGGGAAATTCCTCCTGCTGGCAGTAAGCCTCCATCGCCTTGTAAAGCCCGGCGGAATACCACTCTTTCGCTACCTGTTCGTTCATCGCCCGAAGCAATCTTTCACTGAGCATCGTAAATCCTCCTTAAAGTTTGACCTTGCAAAAGTAAATAATACCCGCGACTAGCGGCGAAGCAAGGCGAGGGGAGGGAACTGCATAAAATGGTACTTCTATAACTTCCGTGTGGATTTGGAAGGCGGGGCGGAGTAACATTTGCGCCGTCATTTTGCTGGCATTAATTTATGAATTTACGAAGGAGCGGACAATGAAAAAAATATCCATCGTAGGCGGAGCACTGGCTCTCTTTCTCTCTTTCGGGCCTGCCGTGGCGCTCGCCTCCGAGGGCGCGGCGGGCAATCCCGACGAATCACTCGCAAAGCTGATGGAAGGCAACGCGCGCTACGTGAAGGGGGCTATGACTCACCCCGACGCGAACGACGCCCGCAGGGAGGAAGTGGCCAAGGGACAGCACCCCTTCGCCATCATTCTGGGCTGCTCCGATTCCCGCGTGCCGCCGGAGGTAATCTTCGATCAGGGGCTGGGAGACCTTTTTATCATCCGCACGGCCGGACACGTCGTAGACGACGTCGCCATCGGCTCCATTGAATACGCAGCCGAGCACCTCGGCTCGCCCCTTCTCGTAGTTCTCGGCCACGAGCGCTGCGGCGCGGTAAAGGCCACGGTTGACGGCGGCGAGGCACCCGGCCACATCGAGAGCATAGTCAAGGCCATTAAACCGGCCGTCGAAAAGGCGAAGGGCGAAGAGGGCGATCTGGTCGACAACTCCGTCAAGGAGAACGTGGAACTGGTCAGGGAGAAGCTCCTCGAATCCAAGCCGATACTGGCGGAGCTGGTGGAGAAGGGGAAGCTGAAAATCGTCGGAGCTCGCTATGACCTGGATGATGGGAAGGTAGAAATTCTGAAGTAGTATTTGTCCGGCTTCCTCTTTCGTCGAAGGGCTGCGTCGTTTCTCGGTCGCGGGTCTTGGCGTAGTAACGCTACTGCCTGCGACCGCGCGCCCTGCGGACTCCTTGCCCTTCGCCGAAATAGTGTGCCGGATTTAAAACCATAGAAATAAAAGCAAGATAACCAAAGCCGGGCTCCAAAAAGGAGTCCGGCATTTTTATTTCCCAGTTGACCCAAACCCGCCCGCTCCCCGCTCCGTCTGCGGCAACTCGCCGACCTCGGTGAGAACTCCGCGATGGACGGGGGCGAGTATCGCCTGCGCTATCCGGTCGCCCCGGCAGATGCGAAAGGATTCGTTGCCGTGGTTTATGACCAGAATCCGCACCTCACCGCGATAATCGGCGTCGATGGTGCCGGGGGTGTTGAGCAGGGTTATGCCGTGCTTTATCGCAAGGCCGCTACGTGGGCGCACTTGCAGCTCGTACCCGTAGGGCAGCGCGAAGCAAAGCCCCGTCCCCACGCTCTGGCGCTCTCCCGGCTCGACCCAGAGGTCCTCTGAGGCGATAAGGTCCATCCCCGCGCTGTGCGCGGTCTGGTAGGAGGGCAGGGGAAGGTCCTCGGCGGAGGGCAGTCTTTTAACGAGAATCGTCGTCGGCATGGTCTCTCCGGGTATCGATTGATTTAAACCACCGGATTTTGCGCGAAAACCGGGTGACAGGCAAGGGGCATAAGGTGCCCTTTGGGCGTCAGGCGCAGGAAATAAAAAAAGGCGCGGATTTCTCCGCGCCTTTTGGCGTTTTGGGGTTGGTCGGGCCGTTAGGCTTGAGCCTTGCCTTCGGCGATTGGGTCCTTTTCGCCGGTTTCTTCCAGCGCCGCCTTGCGGGAGAGCTTTATCCTGCCGGTCTGGTCGATCGCGAGAACCTTGACCGGGGTGACGGAGCCCTCGGGCAGGTACTTGGCGATGTCGGTTCTGTCCACGCGGGTGCTGGATATCTCGCTGATGTGGACGAGGCCGTCGGTGCCGGGGAAGATTTCGACGAAGGCGCCGAAGTCCATTATCTTCCTGACCGTGCCCTGATAGATCTTCCCTATCTCGGCTTCCGCGGTAAGCTGGCGGATCATCTTTATCGCCATCTCGGTGCGTTCGCTGTCGGGGCTACCGATGTGTATCGAGCCGTCGTCGTTGATGTCGATCGTAGTCTGGGTCAGCTCGATTATCTTGCGGATGTTCTTGCCGCCGGGGCCGATGACATCCTTGATCCTCTCGGTGTTGACCTGGATGACGACGATGCGCGGCGCGAAGGGCGAAAGATCGCCTCTCGGGGCCTTTATCGCCTCTTCCATCCTGCCGAGGATGTGCATTCTGCCCTGCTTGGCCTGATCGAGAGCCTTTTTCATGATCTCGACGGTGAGGCCCTGGACCTTGATGTCCATCTGGAGGGCGGTGATGCCGTTTTTGGTTCCCGCGACCTTGAAATCCATGTCGCCGAGGTGGTCTTCGTCGCCGAGGATGTCGGAGAGGACCGCGTAGCGCGAGCCGTCGGTGATAAGGCCCATCGCTATGCCTGCGACAGCGGACTTGATCGGGATTCCCGCGTCCATGAGGGCGAGGGAGCCGCCGCAGATCGAGGCCATCGAGGAGGAGCCGTTGGACTCCAGTATCTCGGAGACGAGGCGAATGGTGTAGGGAAACTCCTCGTGCGTGGGAAGGACGGCGCGGAGGGCGCGCTCGGCGAGCGCTCCGTGGCCTATCTCCCTGCGTCCGGGGCTTCTCATCGGGCGGGCTTCGCCCACGGAGAAGGGCGGGAAGTTGTAGTGGAGGAGAAACTTCTTGTAGTAGCTGCCCTCGGGAACGTCGATAAGCTGCTCGTCGGCGGAGGTGCCGAGGGTGGTTATCACCAGAGCCTGAGTCTCGCCGCGCGTGAAGACGGCGGAGCCGTGGGTGCGGGGAAGGACGGAGACTTCGGGGACTATCTGGCGGATATCGGTGAGGGAGCGGCCGTCTATGCGCTCGCCCTTGTCGAGGATGAGGCCGCGCACGTATTTTTTGGCGGCTTTCTCGAAGGCTTCGCTGAATTCACCGCTTCTCGCGGCTTCCTCTTCGGTGAGGGTGGCGAGGAGCTGGACCTTGGCGGCCTTGACGGCGTTGGAGCGCTCCTTTTTCGTGCGGACGTGGTAGGCGTCCTTACAGTTCTCAAGGAAGTAAGCCTCGACGCGGGAGAAGATCGAGGGGTCGAGTTCTTTCTGGGGAACCTCGCGCTTGGGCTTCCCGGCTATCTCGCGAAGCTTCAGCTGGATTTCGACGATGCGCTTGATTTCGGCGTGGCCGAACTCTATCGCCGCCAGCATCTCCTCTTCGGAAAGCTCGCTCGCGCCGCTTTCGACCATCATGACGGCGTCGGCGCTGCCGGCGACCATCAGGTCGAGCTTGGAGGTTTCCAGCGCGGCCATAGTCGGGTTTGCGACGAGCTGGCCGTCGATGAGGCCGACGCGCACCGCCGCTATGGGGCCCGCGAAGGGGATGTCGGAGATGGTGAGGGCCGCGCTCGCGCCGATCATTCCCAGAACGTCGGGGGTGGTCTCTTTGTCGTGGGAAAGGACCGTGAGGACTACCTGCGTTTCAAAAGGAAAGGTCTTGGGGAAGAGGGGCCTTATGGGACGGTCGATGAGGCGCGAGATGAGTGTGTCGGCGTCCGGCGGACGGCCCTCGCGCTTGAAGAAGCCGCCGGGAATCTTGCCGGCGGAGTAGCCTTTGGACTGGTACATGACGGTGAGGGGAAAAAAATCCAGCCCCAGCTTGGGAGTTGTTTCGGCGACGGCGGTGGCCAGCACTACGGTGCCGCCCGAGGTCACGAGGACCGAGCCGTGGGCCTGACGGGCAAGGCGTCCTGTTTCGAGGACTATCTCCTTGCCGCCGACTTCAATTTTTACGGTTTTTATGTCAAACACTGATTATTCTCCTGAATCGCCAAATCCTGATACGGCTTTAGGGGCGCATTGGCCCCTTTATCACACCGCATGGATGTCGACTTTGTAAAAAGATCGTTTACTTGCGGATGCCGAGGCGTTCGATGATGGTTCTGTAGCGTTCGATTTCGCTGCGCTTGAGGTAGTCGAGCAGGCGGCGGCGCTGGCCGACGAGCTTCAAAAGCCCGCGTCTCGAGGAGTGATCCTTGATGTGGGATTTGAAGTGCTCTGTGAGGTAGTTGATGCGCTCGGTCAGAAGTGCGATCTGAACCTCGGGAGAACCCGTGTCGTTGTCGTGCAGCTTGTAACTCAAGATAATCTGCTGCTTGCTCTCGGGGGTGAAAACCATTGGTGCTTCCTCCTTCTTTCTCTCTATCTTCTTTTCTTTGGGCTCATTTTAAGTGACGGCGCGACCTTGGCGCAACGCCGCCGTAAAAGAACAAGTTTAATACCATGAAAGGTGTGTTGCCGTAAAGGATCGAAACTCGGGCTCACAGGAAAACTTTGTGGGGGCTCAGGGTTTGTCCCTCGAAGGCGGCTATGGCGACCAGCCTGCCGTCCGGCCCCATGAGGGCGACGGGGGAGGAAGGGGGAGCTTCCCTTGCCGCTATCGACTGCCCTTTCCCCAGCGCCGGAAGGTCCCCTTCGGAAACCGCGACCTTCGGCAGGCCGAAAACCATCTTCGAGGGCTCCAGAATAACGCCGGACGACTCCTCGTAGCGCTCGGCCAGATCGTCGAAGGTGAAAGCGTCTTCGACGCTGAAGGGGCCGCAGCGAAGCCTGCGCAGTTCCCAGAGTACGCCGCCGGTGTCAAGCGCTTCGCCTATATCCCTCGCGAGCGAGCGGATGTAGGTTCCGCTGGAGCATTCCACTTCGATCTTCAGGAAGGGATTTTTCCATTCCATGAGGTCGAGGCGGGATATCTCGACCTCCCTCGCGGGCGGCGTGACCTCCTCGCCCCTTCGCGCCCTGCGGTAGAGGGGCACTCCTTCCGACTTAATGGCGCTGTAGACTGGCGGTATCTGGCTGATTTTCCCACGGAAGAGGGCCAGCGCCTTTTCCACCTCTTCGAGGGGGAAGTCCGGGACCTCTTTTTCCGAGAGGACGGTTCCCTCCTGGTCGAGGGTGTCGGTCGTCATGCCGAGGCGGATCACGGCGCGGTAAGTCTTGGAACACCCGACGAGATATTCCAGCAGCCGCGTCGCCTTGCCTATTCCGACGAGGAGGAGTCCCGAGGCCATAGGATCGAGGGTTCCGGCGTGACCGGCCTTGTCCGCGCCGAGAAGCCTCGCCGCCTTCCGCACGGCGGTGTGAGAGGTCAGGCCGACGGGCTTGTCCAGCAAAAGGAGGCCGTCAGGGGTTTTCTCCATGCCTACAGTGGCTCCGGCCCCGCGAGGACCTTTTCTATCTCGCCGAGGAGCTTCCCGAACGCGCCCTCGAAATCCCCGTCGATGGTGGCTCCGGAGGCCTTTTTGTGGCCGCCGCCTCCGAATGCCGAGGCGACCTTCGAGACGTCGGCCCCGCCCTTCGAGCGGAGGGTAATCCGCCAGACGTTTCCGGGCTTTTCCTTCATGAAGACCGCGACCTCGACGCCTTCGATGGCGCGGGGGCAGTTCACGAAGTTGTCGGTGTCCTCAAGGGAGGCCCCCGTTTTCGCGAGCATCTCTCCGGTCACATGTATCCGGGCGACCTTGCCCCCGCTGTAGAGGGAGAGGGTGGAGAGCACGAGACCCATCAGCAGGGTTCTTTTCGCCGATTCCCTCTCGTAGAGGTTTCCCGCGATCTGCGCCGGGTTAGCACCTAGCCGCACGAGGCGGGCAGAGGTCTCGAAGGCTTCCGGTGTGGAGTTTGAGTAGTGGAAGCCGCCCGTGTCGGTGAGGACGGCGACGTAAAGGGCCGTCGCGGCGTCCGCGTCAGGGGTTATCCCCAGCTCGTCCAGTATCCGCAGCACCAGCTCCCCGGTAGAGGAGGCCTCGGGATGGACGTAATTGACGGTTCCGAAATTGTCGTTCGAGGCGTGGTGGTCGATATTCACCAGCGGAATCTTTTCAAAGGGCGAAAGGTCGAAGCCGGTGCGTTTTTTATCCCCGCAATCGAGCATTACGACGGCGTCGAAGTTTCTTTCGGGAATCTTCGTCTCGAAAAGGGAGCTTCCGGGCAGCCAGGCCATGTGCGCGGGCAAGGGGCCCTCTATGACCATCGCCACCTTTTTCCCGGCTTCAATCAGGGGAAGGCCGAGGCCCAGCATACCGCCGAGGGCGTCGCCGTCGGGGCTCTGGTGGGTCAGTAGAAGTATTTCCTGCGAGGAGCGAAGGGTTTTTGCGACCGGCGAACTATTTTCCGTGGCTCTCATGGGCCGCCTTGGCGATAAGGTCTTCAAGCTTGAGCCCGCGTTCTACGGACTCGTCGTAGATGAAGCGAAGCTCGGGGGTGGATTTCGTCTGGAGAACCTTACCCACCTCCCGGCGGATGAAAGGGCGGGCGCTTTCGAGGCCCCTGGCCGTATCCTCGCGCACTTTCGCGTCGCCAAAGACCGTGTAGAAAACCTTGGCCACCTTCAAATCGGGGGAGACCTCCGCGTCGGTTATCGTGATGAAGCCGACGCGCGGATCTTTGACTTCTTTCTGTAGGAGGGAGGCTACTTCCTTCTTGAGAAGGTCGGCGACCCGTCTGGTTCTTACTGAGGGCAACTTATTACTTTCCGTCTATCTTTACAGGTTTATGATTTCGATCTTCGTCTGGCCCACCTCCGCCAGTCCAAGCTCTATTACGTATTCGATTATCTTGTCCAGCATCGAGTTGGCGAATCTTCTGTCGTTGGTGACCAGGGCCACGCCGATGACCGCGGAGCGGTGGATATCCATGTTCTCCACCTCCGCCGCGCTCACCTCGAACTGGCTTCGCACCCGCGAGAGGGTTCTTTTGACGATACTGCGTTTCTCCTTGAGGGAGTCAACGCCGTGCAAAATAAGCTCGATCTTTAAAGTTCCTATGACCAAGTCTACCCTCAGGCCTTCGTGGCGCTACATCGTCTGGGCGATCTCCTCGATCTCGTAGAATTCGAGCACGTCGCCAACCTTCATGTCCTGAAAGCCCTGGATGGAAAGGCCGCATTCGAGGCCTTCCTTGACTTCGCGCACGTCGTCCTTGAAGCGCTTCAGGCTCGAAAGGGTGCCCTCGTAGAGGACCACGTTGTCGCGGACGAGGCGCAGTTTGGAGCTTCTGGTGACGGTGCCTTCCTTGACTATGCAGCCCGCGACCACGCCGATCTTGGGAACCCGGAAGATCTCGCGGACCTCCGCCTTCCCGAGGGGCTTTTCCTGGAGACGCGGGGCGAGGAGGCCGGTCATGGCCAGCTTCACGTCGTCGGTGGCGTCGTAGATTACGTCGTAGATGCGTATGTCAACGCCGCTCTGTTCGGCCAGCGTGCGGGCCTTGGATTCGGCGCGGACGTGGAAGCCAACGATTATCGCCTCGGAGGCTATGGCGAGGTTGACGTCCGATTCCAGTATTCCGCCGACGCCCTTGAGGATGACCAGCACCTTGACGTTTTCGTTGGAGAGCTTTTCGAGGGACTGCGCGACCGCTTCTACCGAGCCCTGCACGTCTGCCTTGACGATGACGTTGAGGGTCTTTATCTCGCCCTCGGCGATCTTCAGGTGGAGATCCTCAAGCGAGACCCTGCGGTGCTGGGCCATTTCGAGTTCGCGGCTCTTTTCGAGGCGCTTGGAGGATATCTCCTTGGCCATGCGCTCGGTTTCCACGACTATGAAAGCGTCGCCCGCCTCGGGAACGCCGCTGAGGCCGGTTATCTCCACCGGGAGCCCCGGCGGTATCTTCTTCTCGCGTTTGCCCTGGTCGTTGGTAAGCGTGCGCACCCTGCCGTAAGAGTGGCCGGAGAGGACTATGTCGCCGAGGTTGAGGGAGCCCTCGTGGACGAGGACGGTGGCCACAGGGCCGCGCCCTCTATCAAGGCGCGCCTCGACGACCACGCCGGAGGCGGGTTTGTCGGGGTTGGCCGTAAGTTCCATAACCTCGGCCTGAATGGCTATCATTTCGAGCAGGGTGTCGATGCCGTCGCCCTTCTTGGCGGATACCGGGACGCATATAACGTCGCCGCCCCATTCCTCCGGCACAAGCCCCTTGTCGGCGAGCTCGCGCTTTACCTTGTCGGGGTTGGCGTCGGGGAGGTCCATCTTGTTGATGGCGACGATTATCGGCACCTTGGCGGCGGTGGCGTGGTTTATCGCCTCCGCCGTCTGCGGCATGACGCCGTCGTTCGCGGCGACGACCAGCACCACTATGTCGGTCACCTTCGCGCCTCTGGCGCGCATTTCCGTGAAGGCTTCGTGGCCGGGCGTGTCGAGGAAGACGAGCGTTCCTCTCGAAGTCTCGACCCTGTAAGCGCCTATGTGCTGGGTTATGCCGCCGGACTCGCCCGCGGCTACCCTTGTCTTTCTTATGGCGTCGAGGAGGGAGGTTTTGCCGTGGTCGACGTGGCCCATGACGGTGATTACCGGCGGACGGTGGCGAAGGTCCTCGGGACGGTCTTCGCTACGCTGGAGGATCTGCTCCTCGGCCATCGCGATGTTCTCTATCTCGTAGCCGAATTCGTCGGCCACGAGGGTCGCGGTGTCCACATCGAGGGGCTGGTTTATCGTGGCCAGTATGCCGAGCTTCATAAGGGACTTGATCGCCTCGGTGGCCTTCAGTCCCATCCTCTTGGCAAGTTCGGCGACTGTGATGACGTCGCTTATCTTGATGCGGCGCTTTATCGCCTTGGGGACCGTTATCTGGGTTTTCTGGGAGACGCGCCTCTGCTCGACGCGCTCGTCCTTCCTCACCCGCTTCTTCTTTCCTACCTTGCGCTCGGCCTTGCGGGTCTCGCGCTCCTGCTTGGACATCGGGTAGGCGCCCTGGGGCGGCACGAAGGCGGGGGGAGTTTCGACTCTCTCCTCGGGGCGGATGAAACGGACGACCTTGAGGCCGAATTCCTTCTCCGATTCCTCGGGCTTCCCGGCGGGAACCTCCGCGGCCTTCTCGGGGGCTTTCTTCGCCTCTCTGGCTTCTTTCCGGTGCGGCTTTTCTTCGGCGGCGGCGCGGGCCTGCCCGGCAACGGGCGCGGCCGGAGCAACTTCCTCGGCGGGCGCTTCCACGGGGGTGGCGTGCTCCGCTGCCTCCGCTGCGGGCGCCGGGGGTTCATGGGCCTCCGGAGTCTCGGGCTCGCGGACGGGTTCCGGGGCGCGCCCGGCGTCTTTCGCCTCGACACCTTCCTCGTGGGGATGCTCTTCACCGTGTTCCGCGGCTGTCTCGCGTTTTCTGCGCCTGACCATCACAACCGGAGCGCCCTGACCCGCGTCTTCCACCTTCTTCCTGGGCTTTGTCTTGCCCAGAGATTCGATAGCCTTGTCAACGTCTTCTTCTTCGACGGGGGACAGGTGGCTGCGAACACCCTTAACGCCAAGTTTTACCAGCGCGTCAAGAAGCTCGCCCGCGTCCATGTCATGCTGTTTAGCCGCTTCAATTACTCGAACCTTCGCCATATATCTTGCCTTGAATAAAGTTCCCGCCATTCATTGTGCGGGAAAATGGACGTTACTCCGCGGGGTTTTCCTCGCCGGAAGCCGGCTCGGTCCCGGCAGCCGGATTTTCTTCGCTGGGCTCGCCGCCGGTAGCGGCGATAAGCTCGGATTCGTAGAGATTCTTTGCGTTCTTCTGAAGCTCCGCCACCTTTTCCTTCGGCAGGCCGAGCAGTTCGGCCAGAAGATCGGTCGAAGCCGCGGCGAAGCCGGAGAGGGTGTGGACGTCAATCCGCGCAAGGGCCGGGACCTTGAAGGGGTCGATGCCGGGAAGCTGCATGAGTTTGCGCTTTTCGCCCTCGCGCTTCTTGGACTCGTCCTCGCTGATTATGTCCAGCTTCCAGCCCATGAGCTTGGCGGCGAGCTTGACGTTCTGCCCCCTGCGCCCTATGGCCAGGCTGAGCTGGTCCTCGGGAACGATTATGGTCATTGCGTGCTGCTCGTCGTCGATGACGGCGCGGGATATCTGGGCGGGGCTGAGCGCGTTGGAGGCGTACTGGGCGGGATTTTCGTCCCACACAACCACGTCGATGCGCTCGCCCTTGAGCTCCTGCATGACGCCGCGCACACGCGAGCCGCGCATGCCGATGCACGCTCCCTGCGGGTCCACGTCGCTGTCGTGGCTCATAACGGCTATCTTCGCCCGCTCGCCGGGCTCTCTGGCGCAGCCCTTTATCTCAACCACGCCTTCGCGTATCTCCGGCACCTCCGTCTCGAAGAGCTTCTTGACGAACTCGGGGTGGGTGCGGGAGAGAATGAGCTGCGGCCCCCTCGACTCTTTCTGAACCTTGAGGAGAAGCGCGCGGATGCGGTCGCCCTGGCGGTAGCTCTCGCTGCGTATCTGCTCGGTGTAGGGGAGGACGGCGTCGGTCCTGCCGAGGTTGACGATGATGTCGCCCTTCTCGATACGCTGGACTATGCCATTTATCACCTCGCCCCTGCGGTCGATGAACTCGGTGTAGATAATGTCGCGCTCGGCCTCGCGCACCTTCTGGATGATGACCTGCTTGGCCACCTGCGCGGTTATTCTGGACCAGTCGCTGGAATCCACCGGGATTCCCAGCTCGTCGCCTATCTCGCAGTCGGGGTCGTACTTTTCGCGGGCTTCCTCGAACCCTATCTGGGTGTAGGAGTCCTCGACCTCTTCGACCACGGTCATGTATTCGTAGATGTTTATCTTGCCCGTCGCCTCGTCGAAATGGGCTTCGAGGGTGCGGTTGCCGAGTTTCCTTCTGGCGGCCGTCACGAGAGCCTGTTCGAGGGCGTCGATGAGTATTTCCCGGTCGATTCCCTTTTCGCGGACAACCTGATCAATTACGCGGCTTATATCTTTCATTTTTTTCTCGCCTTGGCGGATGCGCCTTTGGGGGCATCGGAAAATTTTATTTCTGGGTCGAGCTTCGCTTCGTCTATGGAAGAGAGGGGTATCGTGACCCGCTCGCCGGTATCCGTCATTTCAAGCACCAGATTCCCCTCGGCGTCGAGGCCGCGGCCTGTTCCCGTGAACCGCTTTCTCCCGCCCAGCGGTTCGGAGAGCTTTACCGAGGTGACTATGCCGGCGAAGCGGGTGAAATCCTCGGGGCGCTTCAGCGGCCGCCGGATTCCGGGGGAAGAGACCTCCAGAGAATAGCGAGAGGCTATCGGGTCGCCTACGTCGAGATGGGGCGCAAGCTCCCGGCTTATACGGGCGCATTCGTCCAGCGTGATTCCCCCCTCGCGCTCGACCATGACTCTGAGCACGAGCCTTCCCGCTTCCGAGAGGATTTTTACGTCTACCAGTTCGTAGCCCATTCCCTCGATAACCGGCCGGAGGATGGCTTCGCTGTTTCTCTGCGCTCTTCTGATATCCATGTTTGCTAAATAAAAAAGTGGGTTTTGGCCCACTTTAGAGAGGAACGGATTTTGCGAAAAAACTTATAACAGCGAACGCCCGGGTTGTAAAGAGAAAAACCCCTTTTGAAGGGTCCGGGCGGGGCAATAATCCGGTCTGCGATTTTTTTGCGTGGAGGGATTTTCGATTGAAATATACCTGAAAATCCACGAAAGGGTTTCGCGATGGTTGATTCACTGAGAAAGAGAGGGTTTTTGAAAGCGCCGGGATCTGGCGGAGGAGTTGATTTCACCTCCGCGAAATGGTATGTTATATTGTAACATAATTAGACAACCCCGTACCGGAGCCCTGAATGCCGGAGATACCCGGAATTTTCAATCCGCCCGACCACGACCACGCCGGCTGCGTGAGGGAGGCGCTTCGCGCCGCGGAAACCCTTTGCGCCGGCCGTGGCGCCCGCCTGACCGGCCTTCGCCGCAGGGTGCTAGAACTGGTCTGGGAAAACCACCGGCCCGTGGGCGCTTACGCCCTGCTGGAGGCTCTCTCGAAGGAGCAGAAGGCCGCGCCGCCGACCGTCTACCGGGCGCTGGATTTTCTGCAGGAGCAGGGTCTGGTTCACCGGATAGCGCTTCTCAACGCCTACGTCGGCTGCATAAGGCCCCACAAGGAGCACACAGGGCAGTTCCTGATCTGCGGCAGTTGCCGCCAGTCCGCCGAGGTCTCGGACGAGCGGGTTGACAGGGCGATCCGGGAGACGGCTTTCGGGGCCGGGTTTGAAATCAGGCAACAATCGGTCGAGATGATCGGCATATGCACGAAGTGCAGCACAGCCGGGGAAGCAACCAAGAGTTAGCCTCGGCAAAGAAAAGATTTGACCTTGCAGGCAGGCAGGAATTTTATTTAGGGCCGTCCCGTGGAGGGCGTCCCGGTTGGAGGACTGTGTTGGCGGAGGAACTGTACGAAGTTGCAATCGAAATAGCGGCGGAGCTCTACGAGATACTGCCCTATTTTCTCGTGGGCGTATTCATAGAGGCCTGGATACGGACAAAGGGCTGGCACGTCCACATCCGGAAGACGCTTACCCGTTACGGGTACGTCGCGATCATCTTCGCGACCCTGCTCGGCGTCTTCAGCCCGCTTTGCGCCTGCGGCATCCTGCCCCTGACGATAAGCCTCATGCTGGGGGGGCTGACGCTGGCTCCCGCGATGGCTCTTCTCGTCGCCTCGCCGCTGATGAGCCCGGCGGGCTACCTCATCGCCCTGAAAAATCTCGGGCCTGTCTGGGCAAACGTCGAGCTGGCCTCGGGCATCTTCATGGGGCTTTACGCGGGCACCGTCACGTACATTCTGGAAAAGCGCGGGATGGACATCAAGAATCTCTTCCGCAAAGAGCTTCCGAAGGGCGATTTTCACGACCACGACTACCCGGAAGAGGCGCTTCGCTGCGGCTGCGGCCAGATGTTCAGCAAAAAAGTCTACAAGAAGACCCACAACCCTGTGCTTCTCTTCTTGGCCCGCATGGGCGAGGGAGGCTGGAAGGTCGCCAAGTTCGCCATTCTCGGCGTAGCCGTGGCCGTTATCGCCACCCGCTACGTTCCCGACGCCTGGCTCGAATCGCTGCTTGCGACGACGAATCCGCTTACCCTTTTTGCTCTCGCCCTCGGCGTCGTCCCCCTTCACCTGAACCAGATTACCTCCTCGGCGATAATCTTCGGCGTCCAGGATACGATACAGGTATCGAGGGCCGCCGGGATGGTCCTGCTCGTCGGAGGGCCGGTCACGGCGCTGCCGGTGATGGCGGTCTTTCTCTCCCTCTTCAAGCCCAAGGTGTTTTTCCTCTATCTCACCATCTGCCTGACGGGGACGATGCTGGTGGCGTATCTTTATCAGGTTCTGGGGGGGTAGGACGGCTTCGGCTTTTGCCGCGGGGCCTTGTCGCTACTCGGGAGCGCTCCTTGCCGTAGGCACGCTACTGTCTGCGTCGCGCTCCCTGCGGGCTCCTCGCCCGGCGGCAAAATCCTTTGCCGTAGGTGGAACCTGTCTGGTTTCCCGATTTGTCGCTGCCGCTCCACGCGGGATTTTGCCATGTTGTGGAAAAAAATCCACACCGGAGACCCCGCCAGAAAAGCCCCTTTTAAAAGGCCTTGATCCGTATGCGTATTTGGAGTTTTAAAAAATGCCGCCCGTCTGGCACGCCTGTTGCTTTGTAAATAAACATAAGATTGCGTGAAATAGCTGCAGGCCACAGGCGGACCAAAGAACATGCCTTACCAGAATACGATAAAAAGCAAAATCGAGCTGACCGGCGCCGGGCTCCATTCGGGCGCTCCGGTAAGCCTCGTCATACGTCCGGCGGGCGCGGGCGAAGGGATACGGATTCTCCGCACCGACCTCGACCCCGTCGTCGAAATACCCGCCCGCGTTGACTTCGTGACCGAGACCACCCTGGCCACAGTCCTCGGCGCGAAGGGCGCTTCGGTCTCCACCGTCGAGCACTGTCTCGCGGCGCTTCGGGCGCTGGGCGTAGACAACGCCGTAATCGAGATAGACGGCCCCGAATTCCCCATTCTGGACGGCAGCGCCGCCCCCTACGTCGAAAAGGTCCGCGAAGCCGGTCTCCGCGCCCTCTCCGCCCCGAGGAAATACCTCAAAATCAAAAAGCCGGTGAGGGTCGAGTGCAAGGACAAGTTCTGCATCCTTCGCCCCTACGACGGCTTCGCGATAACCTACTCCATAGATTTCGAGGGCTCCTTCCCCGGCGCCCAGCACTACTATATAGAGGTCAACGGCGACTCCTTCGAGAAGGAGCTTTGCCGGGCTCGCACCTTCGGCTTTCTGGGCGACGTCGAGAAGCTGAAGGCGATCGGCAAGGCGCGCGGCGCCAGCCTCGAAAACGCTATCGCCCTTCACGAGGGCAAGGTGGTCAATCCCGAGGGGCTAAGGATGCCCGGCGAGATGGTGCGTCACAAGATACTCGACGCCGTGGGCGACCTCGCCCTTGCGGGCTACCCCATCGAAGGACACCTGATCGTCCACAAGGGCGGCCACGAGATGCACAGAAGGGTGCTCGCGGCCCTTCTCGCCAACCCCGATGCGTGGTCGCTGGAGACGGCGGTGCAAGAGGTTAAGGTCATACGGCCCCGCGTGTTCGAGTCGAGGGAGCTTCTGGTAGCGCTGGTAGGTTAAAACCGCAGACTCATGGAATTGAAAAAAGCCCCGGAAACGGGGCTTTTTTAGTTTCACGGACTACCGGGCTTGAGGCAGGAATCGAAAAACGTTGCGAGAAGACCCTGATTCAAGGAGCCGCGCAGCGAGAGGGCGAGGCAGTAGCAGCGCTACGGCGAGCCCTTGAGCGAGCACGCGACACGGAAGACGGGTCTCGCAGCAGTTTTTCTGGGCTTAGAAGAGCGTCCTCTGGGGGGAGGGCGGCTTAGGCTGCTGCTCCTGCTCTTTTGCCGGTTCCTTCGCCGCCTTCGGGGTGGGAAGCTTTTTCGCCTTGTCGGGCGAGTCCGCTTCGAGGAGTGAGGAGCGCAGGAAGGGGCGGTCGAAGATCTTCAGGAAGGCGGTCCAGTCGCCGCTCATCCCGTCCGACTTCGACACCGACTCTATTGCCGCCATCAGCTTCGCGTCGAGGTTGTCGGCGAGGTGGAGGGCCAGCGATTCCACGGTCTTGGGGCGCTTGGGAGAGCCCCATTCGAGCTCGCCGTGGTGGGAGAGGATCATGTGCTCCAGGTGGAGGAGAAGGTTCTCAGGGAAGCCGGGAACCTTGGCGGCGCGCTCCTTCAGCATGTCTCGCCCTATAATAAGGTGTCCGATAAGTTTGCCCTCCATCGTGTAGTCGAACCCGGCCGAGGCGGTCAGCTCCTCGATCTTCCCGATGTCGTGGAGAAAAGCCCCTGTGAGAAGGGCGTCGCGGGAGACCGGGTAGAGCACCGACATCGCCGAGGATATCTTCACCACGCCGAGGGTGTGCTCCAGAAGGCCGCCGACGAAGGCGTGGTGCATCCCCTTCGCGGCGGGGGTGACGGAGAAGCGCTCCATGAAGGGCGCGTCCTCCAGAAAAGAGTTCACGAGCGCCAGCAGGTGGGGGTTGGCTATCGTTCCGAGAAGACTCCGAAGCTCCGCGACCATCTCCTGCGCCGGGCGTGATGAGGAGGGCAGGTAGTCGGCCCACTCCACCTTTCCCTCCGGAAGCTTTTCGATGAACTGAGCCTTTATCTGGAGGACTCCGTTGTAGGAGGTGACCATTCCCGTCACGTAGACGAGGTCGCCCGCGTCGAAACGGTTGACAAGCTCCTCCGCACCCTCCCAGACCCTCGCTTCGAGCTGTCCGGTTTTGTCGCCCAGCGTCACGCGCAGGTAGTTTCTGCCCTGCCGGGTGGGGGAGAGCTGTTTCTGTAATACCAGAAAGGTGTCGTGGAGTTCGGTGTCTTCGTGGAGTTTGGCGATAAATTGGTTTTTAGCGGGCATACAAATGTCCTTTTTAAATTATGGCCGGATTGAGCTTAGCGAAAATCCGACAAAACATCTTTCGTCATTCTCGCGCGAAGCGCTAATGGGATGGTCGCCCCTTTCCTGAACGGCATCTAAGTGCCAAAGTGGTAGATGTGCATCAACCACTTGAAAGAGAAAGGGGCGACCGGGATGAAGGT